>JAEWOJ010000037.1 GCA_023399815.1 Pseudomonadota bacterium
GCTGGGCAACGTGGGTTTCGATCCGGTGTACGGCGCGCGCCCGCTCAAGCGTGCGATCCAGCAGCAGCTGGAGAACCCGCTGGCGCAGAAGCTCCTGGCCGGCGACTTCGCCAGCGGCGACACCATCAAGGTCGAAGCCGGCGGCGGTCAGTTGCGGTTCGCCAAGGACTGAGCATCGACACGGACGCCCCGCAGCGCGGGGCGTCCGCTCATGCGCCGCGGTTATCGGCTCATCGCCACCGGGCAGCAGTAACCGCTGCAACCGCTGCGCGTGACGGAGGCGGGCTCGGCTATGGTCATGGGCCCTCCCCGCGAGCCCGGCCATGTCCGCACCGAACTGGAAGCCCGAAACCATCGCCGTGCATGGCGGCTATCGTCCCGACCCGACCACCCGCGCGGTGGCGGTGCCGATCTACCAGACGGTGGCCTATGCCTTCGACGATACCCAGCATGGCGCCGACCTGTTCGACCTGAAGGTGCAGGGCAACATCTACACCCGCATCATGAACCCCACCACCGACGTGCTGGAACAGCGCATCGCCGCGCTGGAAGGCGGCATCGGCGCGCTCGCGCTGGCGTCGGGGCAGGCGGCGGTGACCTATGCGATCCAGACCATCGCCGAGGCCGGCGACAATATCCTGGCCTCCAGCGCGCTGTATGGCGGTACCTACAACCTGTTCGCGCACACGCTGCCGCAGTTCGGCATCGAGACCCGCTTTGCCGACTACCGCGATCCGCAGGCGTTCGCGTCGCTGATCGACGAGCGCACCAAGGCGGTGTTCGTCGAATCCATCGGCAACCCGCGCGGCAACATCACCGACATCGAGGCCATCGCCGCGATCGCGCACGCGCATGGCGTGCCGGTGATCGTCGACAACACCGTGGCCACGCCCTACCTGCTGCGTCCGTTCGATTTCGGCGCCGACATCGTGGTGCATTCGCTGACCAAGTACCTCGGCGGCCATGGCACCAGCCTGGGCGGGGCGATCGTCGATTCCGGGCGCTTCCCGTGGGCCGAGCACAAGCAGCGCTTCCCGCGCCTCAACACGCCCGACGTGAGCTACCACGGCGTGGTCTATACCGAGGCGCTGGGGCCGGCGGCCTACATCGGCCGCGCACGGGTGGTGCCGCTGCGCAACACCGGCGCGGCGATCTCGCCGTTCAACGCGTTCCAGATCCTGCAGGGCATCGAGACGCTGGCGCTGCGCATGGACCGGATCAACAGCAACACGTTGGCCGTGGCGCAGTACCTGCAGCGGCACCCGAAGGTGGCATGGGTGAACTACGCGGCGCTGCCGGACCATCCCGAGCACGCGCTGGTGCGCAGGTACCTGCGCGGGCAGGGCTCGGGCGTGCTGACCTTCGGCCTGCCCGGCGGGCGCGAGGCCGGCGCGCGCTTCCTCGATGCGCTGCAGCTGTTCACCCGGCTGGTGAACCTGGGCGACGCCAAGTCGCTGGCCACGCACCCGGCTTCGACCACCCATCGCCAGCTCGACACGGACGAACTGGAGAAGGCCGGGGTGACGCTGGATACGGTGCGGTTGTCGGTCGGCATCGAGCACATCGACGATCTGCTGGCCGACCTGGAGCAGGCGCTGGTGCAGGCTTGAGATTGCGCGGAGTCTGCCCTCACCCCAACCCCTCTCCCGCAGGGAGGAGAGGAGCCAGTGCATTGCCAGTCGACACGATCCGAGCCCCTCTCCCTTTGGGGCGAGAAGGCACGGCTTGCGCGCCACTGGCGCGCGTGCCTTGGAGCGCCCACGCCACTGGCGTGGGCCGGGGCGCGGAGCGGGGGTTGGGGTGAGGGGCCGCGCCGAAGCCGGCCAACCTCACCAGGCGACGGTGAAGCGCCGGCGCAGGTGCCGCGGCTGCTCCAGTTCGTCGACCACGGCCACGGCCAGGTCGGCCGGGCTGATCGTGCCGGGGCCGTCGGCGGCCATCAGCGGGGTGTCGCTGCCGGTGCGGTAATGGCCGGTGCGTTCGGTCGGGCCGCCGGCATGGAAGGCGATCGGCGGGCTGAGGAAGGTCCAGTCCAGCGCGGACTCGCCCTTCAGGTCTTCCAGCGCATCGCGCGCGGCGCGGGCGCCGTCGTGGAAGGCCGGCGGGAAATCCGGGGTGTCCACCAACTGCACGCCATCGGCGGTGTACAGGCTGCCGGCGCCGCCGACCACCAGGTAGCGCTTCACTCCGGCGGCCTTGGTACCGGCGACGATCGCGCGCGAGCCCTGCATGAAGTCGTGGTAGATGTCCGGGTTGCCCCAGCCGGCGTTGTAGGCGCTGACCACCGCGTCGTTGCCGGCTACCGCCGCCTGCACCTGCGCGGCGTCCTGCACGTCGGCCCGGACTACGTGCAGGCGCTCGCGCGGAGCGAGCTTCTCCGGGTGGCGGGCCAGCGCGGTGACCTCGTGGCCGCGGGCCAGCAGTTCTTCGAGCAGGGCGCGGCCGACGAAGCCGGTGGCGCCGATCAGGGCGACTTTCATGGGGATTCCTTGCGTGGACGGGAGGCCGACAGTGTCCTCCCGCCCCGATGACGGCGGCAGTCTCCGGGCGCCACAATCACCTTGAAGCCAGGCTTCACGATGCCGGCCGACAGGAGAGGGCGATGGAGAATTTCAGGCGCATGGCGCTGTTCGCGCAGGTGGTGCAGCACGGATCCATGAGCGCGGCGGCGCGCGCGCTGGGCATGAGCACCTCGGCGGTCAGCCAGCAGGTGCGCGCGCTGGAACGCGAGGCCGGCGTGGCGCTGCTGCACCGTTCCACCCGGCGCCTTTCGCTGACCGACGTGGGCAGCCGCTACTACGCCGCCTGCGCGCGCCTGCTGGATGCGGCGGGCGAGGCCGAGGCGGAACTGTCGGCCGCGCGCCACGCGCCCAGCGGCGAGCTGCGCCTGTCCGCGCCATTGGGCATGGCCGACCACATCGGCCCGGCGCTCGGCCCGTGGCTGCGTGCCCACCCGCAGCTGCGCCTGTATCTGCATTTCGAGGATGGCTGGACCGACCTGGTGCAGGCCCGCATCGACCTGGCGCTGCGCTTCGGGCGGCTGCCGGACAGCGACTGGATGGCGCAGCGCCTGGGAACCCTGCAGCGCTGGCCATGCGCCTCGCCCGACTGGCTGCGGCTCCATGGCGAGCCGGCCGATCCGCTGCAGGTGCCGGCCAGCGAATGGCTGGGACTGATGCAGGTGCCGGGGCTGGCCTGGCGCCATCGCGGTTCCGGCGAGGAGCGGCGGGTGCCGGCGCATCCGCGTGTGGTCAGCCACAACCAGCCGGCGGTGCGGCAGCTGTGCGAATCCGGGCTGGGCGTGGCCGTGCTCACCTGCCTGGACGTGGCGCCGCTGCTGGCCGACGGCAGACTGGTGCGGCTGCTGCCGGAGTGGGACGTGCCGGCGCTGCCGGTATGGGCGGTGACGCCGCACCGGCAGACCCAGCCGGCCAAGGTGCGCGAGGCCATCGCCCTGCTGGGCGACTATCTGGGGCGCATTCCCGGCGCCATCGACGCCGCGGCCTGAGCGGGCGCGGCGCCGGGCGCGTCGTTACGCCGGAGCGGCGCCCGCCCGCATCGCGCGATAGGGCGGGGTGGCCATCACCATCTCCGCAAGCGAGTGCGCCAGTTCGCGCTCGGCCATCACCGTGCCGTCGGCGCCGTGTTCGAGCAGGTGCTTGACCTCGGCGTCGCTGTGCGCGCGCGCCAGCAGGGTCAGGCCGGGATTGATCGCGCGCAGCTTGGCCAGCGCCTCGCCGGCTTCCAGCGGCTGCGGGATGGCGAGGATGGCGATCTTGGCGCGTTCGGGATGCGCCTCGGCCAGCACGGCGTCGGCGGCGGCGCTGCCGCGGATCGCGGCGATTCCTTCGCGGTGGGCGTGCTCGACGTGGTCGCGGTTGTCGTCGATCGCCAGCACCGGCACGCCGCGGTCGCGCAGCACCTGCGCCAGCGTGCTGCCGACGCGGCCGTAGCCGATGACGATGGCGTGGTCGTGCAGGTCCAGCGACGGGCCGGGCGGGATGTCCGGCGTCTCCTGCACGGGCAGGGTTTCCTTGTAGCGCGCCTGCCAGCGGTCGAGCAGGCCGAACACCAGCGGGTTGAGCATGATCGACACCAGCGCGCCGGCCAGCACCAGCGACTGCCCGGCGGGAGGCAGGATCTTCAGCGCCACGCCGAGGCCGGCGATGATGAAGGCGAACTCGCCGATCTGTGCCAGCGAGGCGGAAATGGTCAGCGCGGTGCTCTTGGAGTGGCCGAACAGGCGCACGATGAAGAACGCGACGGCGGACTTGCCGACCATGATGATCGCCACCGTCGCCAGCACCTGCCACGGGTGCTCGACCACGATCATCGGGTCGAACAGCATGCCGACCGAGACGAAGAACAGCACCGCGAACGCATCGCGCAGCGGCAGCGAGTCGTGCGCGGCCTTGTGGCTCAGTTCCGACTCGTTGAGCATCATGCCGGCGAAGAACGCGCCGAGCGCGAACGACACGCCGAACAGCGCGGCCGCGCCGAACGCCACGCCCAGGGCGATGGCCAGCACCGACAGGGTGAACAGTTCGCGCGAGCCGGTGCCGGCGATGCGCTCCAGGATCCACGGGATCACCCGGCGCCCGAACACCAGCATCACCGCCACGAACAGGCCCAGCTGCACGATGGTCCAGCCGATGGAGGCCAGCACGCTGCCGACGCTGTGGTGCTGGCCCTGCGCCTCCGGCCCGAACACGCCGGCGATCACCGGCATCATCACCAGCGCCAGCACGCAGGCCAGGTCCTCGACGATCAGCCAGCCCACCGCGATCTTGCCGCGCGTGGTTTCCAGCAGGCGCCGTTCCTCCATCGCGCGCAGCAGCACCACGGTCGAGGCGGTGGCCAGCGAGAAGCCGAAGATCACGCCGTGCAGCGGCGGCCAGCCCATCAGCGAGGCCACGCCCCAGCCCAGCAGCGTCGCCACGGCGATCTGGCCGATGGCGCCGGGGATGGCGATGGCCTTCACCGCCATCAGGTCCTTGAGCGAGAAATGCAGGCCGACGCCGAACATCAGCAGCATGACGCCGATCTCGGCCAGCTGGTTGGCCAGCGTCTGGTCGGCGACGAAGCCCGGCGTGAACGGCCCGACCACGACGCCCGCGACCAGATAGCCCACCAGCGGCGACAGCCGCAGCTTGTTGGCCAGAGCGCCCATCACGAAGGCAAGGCCCAGGCCGATGGCGAGCATGTTGATCAGGGCGGTGTCATGGTGCATCGGGACTCGCGGAAGAAGGGGGGAGGCCTCGATTCTACGGGGGAAGTGGGGCGCTACGCTGTTCCCTTCCCTTTCTTTCCTTCTCTTTCCAGGCGAGGGCAGAGCGCTGTTCCCTTCTCCCTCCGGGAGAAGGTGCCCGCAGGGCGGATGAGGGGCGAGCAGCGTTCGAGTGGTTCAAGCCCCATCGCCCTTGTTCGCCCTCACCCAACCCCGCTTCAAGCGCTTGCCCCTCCCCTTGCCCGCGAAGCGGGCAGGGGGAGGTTGGGAGGGGGTGCTTCGCCTCTCGCGGACATCCAGAAGCACTCCTCCGCCTGCTGGCAGCCGACCCTCAACGCCCATCAGTTCCGGGAGCGGGACTTTCAGATTCCATGGGAGCCAAAAGCCAATGCCCGGGTTTCCCCGGGCATTGGCATGAAGCATCCGGCGCGTCAGGCGCGGCTTACCACTTGTAGCTGATGCGGCCGTACACGTAGGCGCCGTTGAAGCCGGCCGGCGAGTAATTGCTGTACGGCAGCTGGCCCCAGGCATTGACCCCGGTGAACGTCGGGTTGACCTTGTCCGGGTGCGAATCCAGCACGTTGTCCGCGCCGACCGTCAGCGTCCACTGCTCGCTCGGCTTGAGGCTGGCCGACACGTCCAGCACCCACTGCGGATCGTAGCTCTGGTCCAGCGCCGCGTTGGTCTGGCGCACGGTGAACTTGCCGTAGCGGGTGGCGTTCAGGCCCAGCGTCCAGCGGTCCGAGGTCCAGGTGCCGCCGAGGATGGCCTTGTCGCGCGGGAAGGCGTCTTCCAGGCGGCCGATCTCGTCGCGCGCCACCAGCGGCGTGGTCAGGCCCAGGCTGGTCAGCACGCCCGGCGACGGGGCCAGGCGCTGCACCTCGGTCTTGTTGTAGCTGTAGCTGGCGGTCAGGTCCAGGGCGCTGGCGGCCAGCGGGATGTTGTAGCTGCCCACCACGTCCACGCCGCGGGTGCGGGTGTCGGCGGAATTGTTGAAGTAGCGGAAGGCGGTGACGTTGTTGATGCCCAGCGAGGTCAGCAGGGCGTTGGTCGCCGCGTTGGTGTTGATGGTGGAGGAGAGCAGGATGCGGTCGTCGATGTCGATCTGGAACGCATCGACGGTCAGGTACAGGCGCTCGGCCGGCTGCAGCACCAGGCCCACGCTGTAGGAGGTCGAGGTTTCGGCCTGCAGCGGCGTGGACCCCAGGGCCTGCGCGACGACGCTGGTGGCCGGGAAGGTGCCCGACTCGACGAACACGCCGTTGGAATAGTTGCTGGTGATGACCTGGTAGCTCTGCTGCGCCAGCGACGGCGCGCGGAAGCCGTTGGAGGCGGTGGCGCGCAGGGCCACCTTGTCGGTGAACGCATAGCGGGCCGAGAGCTTGCCCGAGGTCTTGTTGCCGAAGTCCGAATAGTCCTCGTAGCGCACGGCGGCGCCGGCGGACAGCCGGTCGGTGAAGTCGGCCTCGAGGCCGGCGTAGAGCGCGTAGTTGTGGCGGTCGGCATGCACCGCGTTGATCGGGGTGAAGCCGCCGAAGCCCTGCGCGCCGCTGCCGAGGTAGGATTCCGGCTCGCCCGGCGACTGGTTCCACTTCTCCTGGCGGTACTCGCCGCCGAAGGACAGCGTGACCGGATACGCCAGGCCCCAGTCCAGCGCCTGCGAGAAGTCGGCATTGACGATGTTCTGGGTGTACTCCAGCGCGCCGTCGTGGAAGCTGGTCGGGCTGTTGGCGCCCAGCGTGTAGTTCATCGTGTTGCGGGTGGCGAAGTCGATGCGGCTGTAGCCGTAGTTGTAGCACACGTCCCAGTTGAAGCCGCCCTCGGTGCTGCCCTTGAGGCCGGCGACCAGCGAGCGGTCCTTCAGGTACTGGTTGATTTCCGGGACGAAGCCATCGGGATAGAGCAGCGAGGTCGCCGCGTTGTGGTTCCTGCTGCGGTAGAACGCGAACGAGGTGATGTCACGGTTGCTGGCGATGGCGGTGGCATAGCCGTGCAGCGCGTCGCTGAAATCGAAACCGGCGTTGGCCGACACCGCGCGGGTGTCCACTTCGGGGTCGCCGACGATGAAGGCCTTCTCGCCCACGCTCGGGTAGTTGCCGCTGTTCGGCGTCGGATTGCCCGGCTGGCCATACTGGTTGAACGGGCCGGCGCGGTTGGTGTTGTCCTGGTGCGAGAGCTGGCCGGCCACGTGCAGGCTGCCGCGGCCATCGGCGAAGCCCACGCCGGTGTCGCCGGAGAGCTGGTACTGCTTGCCGTCGCCGGCCGAGTACTGGCCCAGGTCCAGCGCCAGGCTGCCGCCGCTGCCGGCGCCCTTGAGCACGATGTTGACCACGCCGGCGATGGCGTCCGAGCCGTACTGGGCCGAGGCGCCGTCGCGCAGCACTTCCACGCGCTCGATCGCGGCCACCGGGATGGTGTTCAGGTCCACCGCCGAGGAGCCGCGGCCCATGCTGCCGTTGACGTTGAGCTGGCCGGACAGGTGGCGGCGCTTGCCGTTGATCAGGATCAGCACCTGGTCCGGCGACAGGCCGCGCAGCTGCGCCGGGCGCACGCCGCTGGTGCCGTCGGTCAGCGCCGGGCGCGGGAAGTTGAGCGAGGGCAGGGCGCGCGCCAGCGCGGTGGCCAGTTCGGTGGAGCCGGTGGCCTGCAGAGCCTCCGGAGTGATGATGTCGATGGGCGACTGCGACTCGGCGACGGTGCGGTCGGCCACGCGGGTACCGGTCACGATCACGGTATCGAGCGTCTGCGCGCCGGACTGGGCGAAGGCGGGGGCAACCGGGAGGCCGAGGGCGATGGCGACGGCAGCGGCGAGCGTACTGGACTTGCGGTTCATCTGTTTGCAGCTCCGGTATGAATGGACGGCACCGGCGGGCATCGGGGATCTGTCACGACGGGTGGTGCGGTGCGCCATTACGGATTAATGGAATTTTTACGTGGTGTCAAATGCCTGTCGGCCCAGTTACATCGTTGCTTTTGAAAGCAATTTCATCGGCGGCCGGCAGCCTGGCAGGGTCGGGAGAAGGAGGTTCCGCCACGGGATTCCCCTGCGGCGGAGCGTCCGTCAAGTATTCGTTAACGCTAGAATCGCGTCGCAGGAATGTTGCTTGTCTGCACATTCCTTTTCGTTATAACGGACTCCCTCATGATTTCCCTTCGTAATTTCGCCCTGCGCCGGGGCGAGCGCCTGCTGTTGTCCAACGTCGACCTCACCCTGCATGCCGGCTATCGCGTGGGCGTGGTGGGTCGCAATGGCGCCGGCAAGTCCAGCCTGTTCGCCGCCGTGCGCGGCGAGCTGGAGGCCGACAAGGGAGACGTGTCGCTGCCCGGCAGGATCCGCATCGCCGACGTGGCCCAGGAAACCCCGGCGCTGCCCGACCGCGCGATCGACTTCGTGCTCGGTGGCGACGACGTGGTGGCCGCCGTATTGGCCGAAGAAGCCGCCGCCACCGCACGCGAGGATTGGGAGGCGGTGGCCGAGGCGCACACGAAGATGGCCGAGCTGGGCGCCTACGACGCCGAGGCGCGCGCCGGCAAGCTGCTGCACGGCCTGGGCTTCCCGGCCGAAACGCATGCGCGCCCGGTGGCCGCGTTCTCCGGTGGCTGGCGCGCCCGCCTGAACCTGGCGCGCGCGCTGATGATGCCCAGCGACCTGCTGCTGCTCGACGAACCGACCAACCACCTCGACCTGGACGCGGTGTACTGGCTGGAGCAGTGGCTGCTCAAATACCCCGGCACGCTGCTGCTGATCTCGCACGACCGCGAGTTCCTCGACAACGTCGCCACCCACACCCTGCACCTGCACGGCGGCACCGCCAGGCTGTACACCGGCGGCTACACCGACTTCGAGCGCCAGCGCGCCGAGCACCTGCGCCAGCAGCAGATCGCGCACGAGAAGGAACAGGCCGAGCGCGCCCACCTGCAGAGCTTCATC
>JAEWOJ010000050.1 GCA_023399815.1 Pseudomonadota bacterium
GCGTGACCGACATCATGGCCGAGATCTCGGCCGCCTCGCAGGAGCAGAGCGCGGGCATCGAGCAGGTCAACCAGACCGTCACCCAGATGGACGAGACCACCCAGCAGAACGCCGCGCTGGTCGAGGAGGCAACCGCCGCCGCACGCGCCATGGAAGAACAGGCCGGCGTGCTGAGCGATGCCGTGTCGGTCTTCCGCCTGCAGGCGTCGTCCCCTTCCTCCCGCCGTCTGGCGCTGGCCAGCTGAGGTCGATACGGTGTCCCTGTCCTCGCCCGCTTCCACTTCGCGCGACTTCGAGTTCAACGACCGCGACTTCCGCCGCGTCTGCGAACTGATCCACCAGCGCGCCGGCATCGCGCTGGCGCCGGCCAAGCGCGACATGGTCTATGGGCGGCTGTCGCGGCGGCTGCGGGCGCTGGGGATGCAGTCGTTCCAGGAATACCTGGACCAGCTCGAGCGCAATGGCGGCGACGAGTGGCAGGCGTTCACCAACGCGCTGACCACCAACCTGACCTCGTTCTTCCGCGAGCCGCACCACTTCGAGAAACTGCACGAGGAGCTGCGCGCCCGCGCCGACCGAGCGCCGCTGCAGATCTGGTCGTGCGCCGCGTCCACCGGCGAGGAGCCGTATTCGCTGGCGATCACCGCCTGCGAGACCTTCGGCAGCCTCACCCCGCCGGTGCGCATCCTGGCCACCGACGTCGATACCCAGGTGCTGGCCACCGGCGCGCAGGGCGTGTATCCGGTCGAGCGCATCGCCGGCCTTGACCCTTCGGTCAAGCGCCGCTACTTCCAGCGCGGCACCGGCCCCAACGAGGGCAAGTGCCGGGTGATACCGGCGTTGCGCAAGCTGATCGAGTTCCGCCAGCTGAACCTGCTGGCGTCGCGCTACGACGTCGGCGGCCCCTACGATGCCCTGTTCTGCCGCAACGTGATGATCTATTTCGACAAGCCTACCCAGCGCGCCATCCTGTCGCGGCTGGTGCAGCACATGGGCGACGACGGCCTGCTCTACACCGGGCACTCGGAGAACTACCTGCACGCGGCCGACCTGATCCAGCCGTGCGGGCGCACGCTCTACCGGCGCGCGAAGGGAGCCGGAGCATGAGCACGGCCACGCCCGTCGACGACGTGATGCGCTATCGCGACACGCGCTTCCAGACCATCGCCGCCAAGCTGCTGCCCACCCAGTACCTGGTGGTCGACGACGACACCGCGCTGACCACCACGCTGGGCTCCTGCGTGGCCGCCTGCATCCGCGACCCGGTGCTCAAGATCGGCGGCATGAACCACTTCCTGCTGCCCGACGGCAACGTCGGCGACGGCGCGCCGGCGCGCTACGGCAGCTACGCGATGGAACTGCTGATCAACGACCTGCTCAAGCGCGGCGCCCACCGCAAGCGCCTGGAGGCCAAGGTGTTCGGCGGCGCCAACGTACTCAAGGGCTTCACCAGCAACCCGGTCGGCACCCGCAACGCCGAGTTCGTGCGCCAGTACCTGCGCGCCGAGCACATCCCGGTGATCGCCGAGGACCTGCTCGGCATCCATCCGCGCAAGGTCTGGTTCTTCCCGCAGACCGGCCGCGTGGTCGTGCAGCGCCTGCCGCACGCGCACGAGGCCGAGGTCGCCGCCGCCGAATCGGCCGTGCGCGCCCGCCTGTCCAAGGCCCCGGTCACCGGCGGCGTGGAGTTGTTCTGATGAGCCTCCGGCCGCCCTGCCGCGTACTGATCGTGGACGACTCGGCGCTGGTCCGGCAGATGCTGGGCGACATCCTGGCGCGCGATCCCGGCATCGAGGTGGTCGGCACCGCCTCCGATCCGCTGATCGCGCGCGAGAAGATCAAGCGCCTGAACCCGGACGTGCTGACCCTGGACGTGGAAATGCCGCGCATGGACGGGCTGGCCTTCCTCGAGAACCTGATGCGCCTGCACCCGCTGCCGGTGGTGATGGTGTCCTCGCTGACCGAGCGCGGCGCCGACACCACCCTGCAGGCGCTGGCGCTGGGCGCGGTGGATTTCGTCGCCAAGCCCAAGCTCGACGTCGCCCGCGGGCTGGAGGGCTACGCCGAGGAAATCTGCGCCAAGGTCAAGGCCGCCGCCCGCTCGCGGGTGCGCGCGCTCGCGGTGCCGGGGCAGGCCAAGCGCACGCTGGACACCCTCGCGCCGGCCGCGTCCAGCCCGTCGTCGCTGAAGTTCCGCACCACCGACCGCCTGATCGCCATCGGCTCCTCGGCTGGCGGCACCGAGGCGCTGCGCGTGGTGCTGGAGATGATGCCGGCCGACGCGCCCGCCATCGTCCTCACCCAGCACCTGCCGGCCAGCTTCAGCGCCCCCTTCGCCGAGCGTCTGGACCGCCATTCGGCCATGTCCGTGCGCGAGGCCAGCGACGGCGAGGCGATCCTGCCCGGCCACGTCTACATCCCGGCCGGCGGTCGCCACCTGCGGGTGATCCGCGACGGCGCCCGCTGGCGCTGCCGCATCGACGACAGCGCGCCGGTGAACCTGCACAAGCCGGCGGTGGACGTGCTGTTCCGCTCGGTCGCGCAGAACGCCGGCGCCAACGCCATCGGCGCAATCCTCACCGGCATGGGCGACGACGGCGCACGCGGCCTGCTGGAGATGAAGCAGGCCGGTGCCCGCACCCTGGTCCAGGACGAGGCCAGCAGCGTGGTCTGGGGCATGCCCGGCGCCGCGTTCAAGCTCGGCGCCGCCGACGAGATCGTGCCGTTGGACCAGGTCGCCCCGCGCCTGCTGGCCTGGGCGCAACAGGGCTGATGACGCGCGCCGGGCCACCCGGGCAACAGCAGGCGCCAGCCACGGCGCCGGCCGGGGATGGCCACGACCTGCCGGATACGGCGGAACTGGCCCAGTGCCTGCTGCAGGCGCCGGACGGCGTCCTCGTCCTCGACCGGCAGGGCCGGATCCTGTTCTGCAACCCGTTCGCGCTGCAGCTGTTCGGCATCGCGCCGGACCAGGCCGGCGGCCGGATGTTCGCCGAGCTGCTGGCGCCGCAGGAACACGCGCAGCTGCTTGGACTCCTGGAGGCCGGTCCCACCGCACGGCTGATCCTCGCGGTCGATGCCCTGCCCTCGCGCCCCACCGACCTGTCGCTGTCGATGTCCCGCCCCCGGGGCGGCGCCGCCGGGCTGCAGCTGGTCCTGGTCCGCGACGTGGGCTGGTACATGGAGCGGCTGCAGCACGCCCAGCGGCTGTCGCAGGCGCTGGACTGCAGCGACAACGCGATCTTCCTGTGCGACAGCCAGGCGCGCATCCGCTACGTCAACGAAGGCTTCGTGCGCATGCTCGGCCATGCGCGCGAGGACGCGATCGGCCAGCTGGCGCGCGACCTGATCCGGGGCCTGCACACCGACGTGGCGACGCTGGACCACCTCGGCGAGCAGCACCGCGTCGGCCGCGCCCATCGCGACCACCTGCTCGGCTACCGCAAGGACGGCAGCCCGCTGTGGCTGTCGGTGGTCGCCACGCCGCTGGCCGACGCCAGCCACAGCCTGGTCAACGTCCTCACCGACATCACCGAGGCCAAGACCTACGAGGTGCTCAACGGCAAGGTGCTCGACGCGCTGGTGCGCGAGGAGCCACTGGCCACGACCATGGCGCTGGTGTGCCAGGAGGTGGAGCGGGTCGCGCCCGACCTGCGCGTGGCGGTGACCCGCAACGAGGCCGACGGCCGCCTGTCCACCCTCGCCGCCCCGACCCTGCCGATGGCGGACGATGACGCCTCGGCCTGGGATCACCCGGCCTGCCTGCAGGCCGTCCGCCGCGGCCGCGCGGTGGAGATCGAGGACATGGCCACCGATCCCGCCTTCGACGGCCACCGCGAAACGGTGCGGGCGCTCGGCCTGCACGCCTGCTGGTCCAACCCGATCCGCTCCACCGCCGGCCAGGTGCTGGGCACGCTGGCGTTCTACTGCCTGCGCCCGGGACCACCATCGCCCTGGCATCGCCGGCTGGCCGAACTCTGCCTGCACCTGTGCGCGCTGGCGCTGGAACGCGAGCAGGCGCGCTCGCGCATGCACCGGCTGGCGTTCTACGATGTGCTCACCGGCCTGCCCAACCGGCTGATGTTCAACGCGCTGAGCGAGCAGCCGCTGCTGCAGGCCGAGCAGCAGGGCACGCCGATGGCGCTGCTGTACCTGACCCTGGACCGCTTCAAGCGCATCAACGAAAGCCAGGGGCATGGCGCCGGCGACGACTTGCTGCGCGACCTGGCGCGGCGCCTGCACGACCTCGCCGGCGCGGAGGCCATCCTCGCCCGCCAGGTCGCCGACGAATTCACCCTGCTGGTCCCGCATTGCGCGCAGCACCAGGCCGCCACGCTGTGCGAGGAACTGCTGGCGATGATCGCCGCCCCCACCGTGGTCGGCAGCCTGTCCCTGCACGCCAGCGCCAGCATCGGCGTGGCGATGTACCCGGACGACGGCCGCGCCCTGGACACCCTGCTGCGCCATGCCGACCTGGCCATGCGCCGCGCCAAGGACGAAGGCGGCGGCCGCTTCCGCTTCTTCAGCGCGGACATGAACCGGCTGGCGCAGGAACGGCTGCTGCTGGAAGCCACGCTGCGCGATTCGCTGCGGCACGGCGGGCTGCGCCTGCACTACCAGCCGCAGGTCCATGGCGACGGTGGCGGCCTGTACGGCGTGGAAGCGCTGCTGCGCTGGCGCCACCCGCACCTGGGCGAGATTCCCCCGGCCCGCTTCGTGCCGCTGGCCGAGGAATGCGGGCTGATGACCGAACTGAGCGGCTGGGTGCTGGAGGAAGCCTGCCGCCAGCAGGCCGACTGGCGCCAGCGCGGCTTCGATATCCCGCGGATCGCGGTGAACCTGTCGGCCAGCACCTTCGAGTCGCCGACGCTGGTGGAACAGGTGCGCCGGCTGCTGGAGCGCCACCAACTGGCGTCCGGCTCGCTGGTGCTGGAGATCACCGAGAGCGTGATGCTCTCCGAGCAGCCGCAGGTCCCCGCCAACCTGCACGCCCTGCATGCGCTGGGCGTGCAGCTCTCGCTGGACGATTTCGGCACCGGCTATTCCAGCCTCAGCCACCTGCACCGCCTGCCGATCAGCGAGATGAAGCTGGACCGCAGCTTCATCAGCGAGATCGGCCACGACCCGACCGCCAGCGCCCTGATCCTGTCGGTGCTGCGCATCGGCGAGAGCCTGGGCAAGCACGTGGTCGCCGAGGGCGTGGAAACCGAGGCGCAGCGCCGCTTCCTGGTCGAGCACGGTTCGCCGGTACTGCAGGGCTACCTGTTCTCGCCGGCGCTGCCGGCCGACGCCTTCGAGCAATGGCTGCAACAACAGCCGCCGCCATGACGCCGCAATCTCCTCCCCGTTGCAGAACGTATAGGAGCGTGTAGG
>JAEWOJ010000092.1 GCA_023399815.1 Pseudomonadota bacterium
ACCACGCGGGCTCAATCGGGCATGTTTATGCAGGTTCATCCGGGGCTCCTGGGGGCTGGTTTGGCTTGGTAACCGCCATCTTCCAGAGATGCCCCGGATGAACAACCTACTGAGAGATCACACCTAGGGCTCGGCCAGCACCGCCTCGATGCGCGCGACCAGCTGCGGGTCGGGCGCCACGCCCTGCACCTCGCTGCGCGCGCGGACGCGGCCTTCGGCGTCGAGCAGCACCAGCACGCTGGTGTGGTTGATGCTGCCGTCCTCGCGGAAGCGGTAGCGCACGTCCAGCAGGTTGGCGAGGGCGCGCACGTCGTTTTCGGCCGGGCGCAGGAAGTGCCAGTCGTCGGGAACGCGGTGGCGCTGCGCGACGTCGGCCAGCGCGGCGGGCGTGTCGCGCACCGGGTCGAGGGTCAGCATGGCCACGTCCAGGCGCGCGCGCTGGTCGGCCGGCAGCTGCTTCTGCACGGCCTTGGCGTTCTCGATGATCAGCGGGCACATCAGGTGGCAGTTGCCGTAGAACATCGACACCAGTTGCGGCCGGCCGCGCAGCGATGCCCAGGGCACGGCCTGTCCCTTCTGGTCGGTGAGCGTGACCTGCAGGTGATAGAGCGATTGCCCGGGCAGGGCAGCGGTGGGCGCGTCGGCGGCATGGAGCGCGGGCGCGAGGCCCAGCGCCAGGCCGAGCAGGAGGAAGGCGGCGGGTTTGTTCATGGCAGGCTCCTTGCGCAGCGGAAACCGAGATTGCCCAGGGTGGCCCCGGGTGGGAGCGCGGACAGCAGCACGAAGCGCTTGACCACGCCGTAGTCGCCCGGGTCGTTGAAGGCCATGGCGCTGGCGCCGCAGTAGCGCAGGGCATCGCCGTCCTCCTGGCCGCGGCGGTCGCTGTCGGCCAGCAGCGAGGCGAAATCCTCGCTCCATTCCCAGTGCGCGCCATGCAGGGCGTATACGCCGTAGACGTTGGCGGGCGCGTTGGCGGCGGCATCGGGCGCGCGCGCGGTGCCGTCGTTGACCTGGCGCAGGCGCCAGACATGGTCGCCGCGCGCGTCGCGGCGGGTGGCGTCGGCGGCCGCTGCGTATTCCCATTCGAGGAAGGTCGGCAGGCGTGCCTGCTCGGCGCGGCAGTAGGCGTCGGCCGCGTACCAGTTCACGTGGGTCACTGGTGCCTGCGGGTCGATGCCGTCGCCGGGCGCATCGGCAGCGGCCCAGTGGCCGAGATAGCCGGGGCTGGAGAACACCGCCGGCACGCGGTCGCGCCGCCACTGCGGGTTGCGCGCGAGGAAGGCGGCGAACTGCGCGTTGCTCACCGGTCGCGCCATCAGCGAGAACGCCGCCACGTCGCGCGTGGCGGATGTCTCCTCGAAGCGCACGGAGGAACGGAACTGCCCGCCGGGAATGTCGCGGTAGCCGGCATCGGCCTCCGTGGCACCGGCCGATGCCGGTGCCAGGAGCAGCAACAGGAAGAGTGTCCGTTCCATCCGCGTCCGCCCCGCTTACTTGAACTGGCTGCCCTGCGGCACGCCTTCGGTGTAGTCGATGTCGTGCTGCTGGCCGGTGTAGATCTCCGGGTTCTTCTCGCCCTCGACCTTGAGGATGCCCAGCGAGCCCTTGTGGAAGGTGCGGAAGATGCTGTGGTCCACCAGCACGAAGTTGCCCGGCACGTCGGCCTTGAACTCGACGATGGCCGAGCCGCCGGCCGGGACCAGTGTGGTCTGCACGTTCTCCTGGTACTTCGTGCCGCCCTCGGTATAGACCTTGTCGAAGATCTCGCCGATGACGTGGAAGCTCGACACCAGGTTGGGGCCGCCGTTGCCGACGAAGATGCGGATCTTCTCGCCGGCCTTGGCGGTGAGCGCCTTGTCGCCCTGCAGCGAATCGACCGAGCCGTTGAACACCACGTAGGTCGGGTGCTCGTCGATGGCCTTCTCCAGGCTGAAGGGCTGCAGGCCCGGCTCGCCGTGCGCGCCTTCGGTGTAGAAGTCGCCCTGCACCACGTAGAACTCCTTGTCCACCGGCTCCAGGCCTTCCTCCGGCTCGACCAGGATCAGGCCGTACATGCCGTTGGCGATGTGCATGCCCACCGGCGCCATCGCGCAGTGGTAGATGTACAGGCCCGGGTTGAGCGCCTTGAAGGTGAACTGCGTTTCCTTGCCCGGCAGCGTGAACGTGGCCTCGGCGCCGCCGCCCTGGCCGGTGACGGCATGCAGGTCGATGTTGTGCGAAAAGTGCGAGCTGTGGTGGTTCTTCAGCTTGAACTCCACCGTGTCGCCCTTGCGCACGCGGATGAAGCTGCCCGGTACCGTGCCGCCGAAGGTCCAGAAGTTGTAGCTCACGTCGTCGGCCATGCGCATGTCCTTCTCGACCATCTCCAGGTCGACGACGACGTGGGCCGGGGTCTTGCGCGTGATCGGCGGCGGTGCGAACGGCGGCGCGGTCAGCACGGCCTGGATCGTTTCCAGCGGTGCCTCGGCGGCGGGCTTCTTCGCCGCGAAGGCGTTGCCGGCAAAGGCGGCGGCGATGGCGCCGGCAAGGGCGCAGGCGACGAGTGGGTGTTGCAGGCGCTTCATGACACTTTCCCGTGAATGGCCTTGGGCCGATGGGTTCATGTTCCCGGGGCGCTTTGTCGGCAGCGTTGATCCTGATCAATCCATGACCGTGGAAAAGCCCGGAAAACAAGGCAAGAACGCCGCGCTTGACTAATGTCAAAGGCCGTCGGGAGTAGCCTGCGCGGCGGGCGGTTCCGGTCGCCATGACGTGGCCGAACGCCAGCAGCGCCACAGCGCGAACGCGGCGGAAAGCCAGGCAAGCAGCACCAGCGCGCCGGCAACGCGCGCCAGCCCCGGCAGCAGGCAGGCCAGGACCAGCGCGACCGCGGCGACGGCATGCAGCCACCACACGCGCCGCTTCGGCGGCTCGGCGAACAGGCTGCCGGTGCCGGGCACGCGCGTGCCGCGCGGCATGCGCCGGCGCAGCTCGATCCAGGCCAGGAAGCCGGCGATCTCCATCAGCATCCCCAGCACCAGCATGGGTGGGCCCACCGCCAGCGCCAGCACGCCGGCGAGCACTTCGTAGCCCGGCGGCTGCATCGCCAGCGCCGCGCCCGCCAGGGCGAGGCTGCCCAACGACCAGAAGCGCCGCAGCACCGGGCCGCGTCGATGCGGCGCGCGCAGTTGCAGGACGATCGCCGCGGTGGAAAAGAGCAGCGGCGGCTGCGCGGGCAGGATGCGCGCCAGCCATGGTGGCAAGGCGATGCCCGCGCCTTCGACGACGGCCATCAGCAGCACGCCGCCGAGCAGGAACAGCCACGCCCGGTACCCCGTGGCGGGCACCGGCCGCGTGCCCTGCAGCATCGGCAGCACCAGGGTGCCCACCGCCGCCAGCAGCCCCAGCACCCAGCCCAGCAGGCCGAAGGTGGCGTGCACCCCGGTGAGCGGCACCGCCGCCGGCGCGAGCCAGCCCAGGCGCATCGCCAGCAGCGCCGCGCCCAGTCCTGCCGTGGCCAGCAACGCCGCTGCCGCCAGGCCGATGCCGCAGCGGACCGTGCGCGCGCCCGCACCGCGCATCACCGCGACCAGCACCGCGCCGGCGAAGGACGCCAGCGTGCCGACCAGCAACGGCGCGGCGACGTGACCGCAGCGCGTCGAGCCCCAGGCGATGGCCGGCAGCAGCGCGGCCACGCCGAGATTGAAGGCAACGTGCAGCAGCGGCACGCCGCGCGCCAGCGGCAACGGGCTGCCCGCCGCCACCGGCAGGAACTGCACCAGGCTGCCGAGCATTGCGTTGCCCAGTACGCCCAGCGCGAAGACATGCGCCAGTGCGAGGGTGGCCGGCGCGTGCAGCGACACCAGCAGCGCGTCGCCACCGACGACCAGCCACGCGCCGGCCAGCGTGCCCCAGAGCAGGGCGGTGGCGAGGAAGCGCAGCGGATGCGACGGCGGCGGCGCCTGGGCGAAGGCCAGCCCGCTCATGGGCCGGGCGGGGCGTCCAGCAGGTGGCGGTCGGCGGCGTGGCAGATCACCAGGCAGGCGCCATCCTCGGTGACGCGCGCATCGCAGGCGAAGCCCAGCTGCTCCAGCACCGGCAGCAGCGGCGCCGGATACAGCGGCGTCAGCGCCACCAGCCGCTCGCCCGGCCGCAGCGCGTGCAGCCGGGCGAGGATGTGCTCCATCGGCTGCGGAGCCGACAGGCCGCGCAGGTCCAGGCGCAGTGCCGCCGGATCGTTCAGCGGCCCAGCCACAGCAGCCAGCCCAGCGGATGATGCGTCCGCGCGATGCCGTAGATCTGCACGAAGCACAGCAGCGCCGCGACCACCAGCAGCGCCCGCGCCATCGCGCCGCGCCCCCGCCGGAACGCGGCCATGCCCAGCCCGACGTAGGCCAGCAGGAAGGCGAGCTTCGCCCACAGCCAGCCGTTGGCGAACAACCCGGCGGGCAGGATGGTCAGCAGCATCATTGCTGCGGTCAGCAGCACGGTGTCGATGGTGTAGCTCAGGTAGCGCACCGCGGCCAGGCGCGGCCAGCGCATGCCGGCCAGCAGCGCCAACGCGCGCAGCGCGAACAGCGTGCCGCTGGTCATCGCCGCGCTGATGTGGACCAGCTTGATGTCGGGATAGAAGACCAGCATCGCGTTCATCCCGGCCGCCCGTCCGCGCGCGGCGCGAGGTAGATCCGGCCGATCCGCGCCACCCACGGCGCCAACGCCAGCAGCCAGCCGAACGCGGCGGCCGCCTGCCACGCCAGCGCATCCGGCGCGAGGTCGGCGACGATGCGCATCACCGCCACTCCCTGCAGCAGGCCGAAGGCGAACCACGCCACCTTCGGCATCACCAGCGCCCGCCCGGAATGGCCCTGCGTCACCCGCGTCACCATCGCCACCAGCAGGCTGCCGAAAAAGCCGATGAACAACGCATGCATCGGCGCGCGGCCCAGCACGAATTCGCCGCTGGCCAGATAGGTGAAGCTCTGCACCAGGTACAGCGCGAAGGTGACCGGCAACCAGGCGGTACCGACGAACAGTACCGCCAGCAGGCCGGGCATGCGTCCGCGCGGCCACCAGCGCCACACCGCCCAGCCGGTCAACAGCAGCAGCGGCACGTCGGCCAGCCACAGCCAGGCGTAGCCGTGCACCAGTTCCAGGCCGAGGTGCGCCAGCAGCAGCGCCCACACCGCGCCCAGCCATGGCAGCGGCCGCCAGGGCCGGTAGCCCGGCACCGAATTGCCGGCGAAGAACGGGAACATGCGGTGCGCCACGGTCACGTACACCGGCAGGAGCAGGCCGAAGCCGCCGAGCTTGATGCTGGCGAAGGCCCAGGTGGGCGAGGCGCCGAGCACGAAGGCGACGAACATCGCCAGACCCAGCCAGCCCAGCACCAGCCCGGCGTAGCACGAGCGCGCATGCCAGGTGCTGCCCTTCTCGTCGGCCAGCAGCCGGCCCAGGGTGAACAGCGCCGAGGTCCAGCCGGCCAGCGCCATCCACAGGCCGACGGTCAGCCCGGCCTGCCAGCCCGCCGCGCCCAGCAGGATCGCCAGCTGCCCGCCCATCAGGCCCAGGCCGACCGGGATGTAGCGCCAGCGTTCCAGTTCGGGCAGGCCCATCCAGCGCGGGAACACGGTCAGCAGGAAGCCGAAGATGAAGCTGGGCAGCACCAGGTACTGCATCAGGAAGGCATGCAGCCAGCCGGCGGGGACCGCCAGTTCCGGCATCGTCCAACCGCCCCAGCGCGCCGCGACCAGCCACAGCGCCCACCACAGCATCGCCAGCAGCACGTTGCCGGCGCCGACGAAGAACATCAGCCGGTGCGGGGCATGGGCGAGCCAGGCGGGCGAGAGGCGGGGAGGGGGCGTGGCTTCGGTTTTCATGGGGTGCAGCTTGCTACCGGGGGACAGGAGGTGCCTTGACGTGGGTCAGGTTTGGGGCCGGTCGCGGGCTGGAGGCTGGCGGTTGTTGCCGTTGCTGTTGCCGGTGATTTTGCCGTTGCTCCGCTTTTGACTTCCGGGTCCCCTTCCATAGCGACGGAGCCGGCGGACAAGACCCCGAAGGGGCGACGTGCAGGGATGCACGTCGTTTTTCGACGAGACATGGATGTCTCGTCGAAAAATCCCGGCGGCGGAGTGAACCCGGAGTGCCGCAGGCACGGAGGGCGCGGAGGCAGGGGACCCCGGAGGGGCAAAAGCCAAAGGCTGAAAGCAGAAGCAACAGCAAGAAGCCAGAGCAATAGCTGGCCGCGGCGGAATTAATTGCTCGCCACAAAAAGGAAGAGCCGCTTGCGCGGCTCTTCCTCGTTGCATCGTGCGATAGGCCCGATCAGGCCTGATCGGCCTCACCCACCGGCAGTGCCGCCTTCTTCGGCGCCACCCACAGGCGGAACACGAACCAGGCCAGCGCCAGTGCGCCGACGCTAAACAGCGTGTCGGCCGGTACCCGCATCCACACCAGCATGTCCACGATCGGCTGCTGCATGAACTCGGCCGAGCGCGCATACCAGTAACCGTGCTTGAGCGCGGCGTTGAGCTGCAGGATGCCCAGCGGCAGCAGGGTGAGCGCGGCCATGCCGGCCAGGCCCAGGTTCAGTGCCCAAAAGCTGAGCTTGAGCAGCTTCTCGCTCCACACCACGTTCGGCTTGAGGCCGCGCAGGCAGAACAGCATCAGGCCGATGCCGAGCATGCCGTACACGCCGAACAGCGCGGTGTGGCCGTGGGTCGGAGTCAGGTTCAGGCCCTGCATGTAGTACAGCGACAGCGGCGGATTGATCAGGAAGCCGAACAGGCCGGCGCCCACCAGGTTCCAGAACGAGACCGCGATGAAGAACAGGATCGGCCACTTGTACTTGGCCATCCACGGCGTCGCCTTGCCCATGCGGTAGTTGTGGTACGCCTCGAAGCCGACGTAGGCCAGCGGCACCACTTCCAGCGCGCTGAAGCTGGCACCCAGCGCGATGACCGCGGTCGGGGTGCCGGCGAAGTACAGGTGGTGCAGGGTGCCGAGCACGCCGCCGGCCATGAACACGATGGTGGCGAACAGCACGGCCACCGTGGCCGACTTCACCTGCAGCATGCCCAGGCGGGTGAACAGGAAGGCGATGACCGCCACCGCGAACACCTCGAAGAAGCCCTCCACCCACAGGTGCACCACCCACCAGCGCCAATACTCGACCATCGACAGGTGCGTGTGCTCGCCCCACATCAGGCCGGCGGCGTAGAACAGGCCGATGGCGACCACCGACAGGAACAGCAGGCTGACGATCGACTTGGATTCGCCGCCGTTCCTGATCGCCGGCCACAGCGCACGGCCGACCAGGGTCAGCCACAGCACCAGGCCGATGAACAGGAACCACTGCCAGAAGCGGCCCAGGTCCACGTATTCCCAGCCCTGGTGGCCGAACCAGAAGTTGTATTTCAGGCCCAGCTTCTGCATCACCGCGAACCACTGGCCGGCGAACGCGCCGACCACGATCACGATCAGGCAGACCCACAGGAAGTTCACGCCCAGTCGCTGGAACTTCGGCTCGTGGCCGGAGATCGCCGGGGCGATGTACAGGCCCATGCCCAGCCACGCGGTGGCGATCCACAGCACCGCCAGCTGCGTGTGCCAGGTGCGCGTGAGCGAGTACGGCAGCACGTCGGCGATGGCGAAGCCGTAGGCCTGCTGGCCTTCGACCTGGTAGTGCGCGGTGATGGCGCCGAGCAGAATCTGGGTCAGGAACAGCGCGATCACCACCCAGAAGTACTTGGCGGTGGCGCGCATCGACGGAGTGATCTTGATAGCGGCCAGCGGATCGGTCTTCGGCAGCGCCGGCGCCATCTCGTCGCCGTGGTTGACCGCGTAGTGCCAGCCGAGCAGGGCCACACCGGCGATCAGGAACAGGATGCTGAACACCGTCCAGATGAAGGTGCTCGGCGGCGCGGTGTTGCCGACCAGGCTGTCGGACGGCCAGTTGGCGGTGTAGGTGATGTCCGAACCGGGACGCTCGGTCACCGAGGCCCAGGCCGCCCACCAGTAGAAGGCTGTCAGCTCGCGACGGTGCCCGGCATCGGGCACGGTGTCGTTGCGCATGGCATAGGCCTCGCGCAGGCCGGCGGTGGCCGGGTCGGCCGAGAACAGGCTCTCGTAGTGCGCGGCGACCGTGGCGATCGCTGCGGCGCGGTCGTTGTCCACGGTGATCGTGCCGTCGACGGCGTCGTAGGTGTTGGGGCGCAGCAGGGCCTGCACGCGCTTGGCGTAGGCGGCCTGGGTGGCTTCGTCTAGCTGCGTGTGGTTCTCCGCGCCGGCCTCGCGCCTGGCCCAGATGTCGAGGACGGCCTCGGCCTCGCGGTGCAGCCAGTCCGCGCCCCAGTCCGGCGCGACGTAGCCGCCGTGACCCCAGATGGAGCCGAGCTGCTGGCCGCCGATCGACTGCCAGACCTGGCGGCCGGTCTCGATGTCCTGGCGGGTGAAGATGACCCGGCCGTCCTCGGTCACGACCTTGTCGGGCAGAGGGGGCGCCTGGCGGTGGACCTCGCTGCCGACCCATAGCAGGACGGCGAACGAGGCGATGAGCAGGGCTGCCAGCCCCACCCACAGCTTGCGTGTCGAATTCATGATGCGGCTCTCCTGGGGAACGGCCGCATCATCGGCGCGGCTGTCCAGGGGCTCCATGACGCAGGTCAAGCGCGGCGGCGATTACGGTCCCGGGGCCCGGTGAGCCGGCTGGCGCCGTTGCCCTTGCCTTTTGCCCTTGTTGTCGCCCTGCTTTTGCTTTGCTTCCGACTTTGACTTCTCCGGCCGTAGAGCGAGCCGAGCACCGCAGCGGGGCAGGGGGCGAAGAGGCGCACGTGTCTGAGCGAAGCGAGTTGTGCGCCGTCCCCCTGGCCCGCGAGGAGCGCAGGGGACCGGCGGGCGCAGCCCGACGGATCGCGGCCCGGCCCGTGTCCGTGTTTTCTCTTGGTTACTTCTCTTTGCACGAGCAAAGAGAAGTAACTCGCTCCTGCGAAGCAGGGGCGAAAGCTTTGCTGTCAAGCTTCTGTCATGGCTGTTGCACTTGGAAAAGCGAAGCAACAGCAGGGGAAAGATCAAAGGCTTTCGCTCCCCTTCGGGGCGCGAGCTACTTTGACCAGCCATTACCAGCCATTCGGCTGTTTGAAAGCGCCTCGGCTGTTGAAAGGCTCTTCTTTGCTCGTGCAAAGAAAAGATAGCCAAAAGAAACGGGTATCCGGATTTTAGTGTGGGGAGGCTGTTCTAGCCGTTCCTTGCCTTCCAGCTCTTGCCTGTAGGTTTCAGGCTTCTCCAGCTCTTCCTCTTTTCAGCCTTGCATGTGGGATTTGGCCTGTTGACCAGATAGACAGCCTGCTTGCGGCAAGTCTAGGATTCAGCCAACTCACCGGGGGCAGGACGCATGGGGAAGCCGGCTCGCCGCCATTGGATCGCGTGCCTGTTTGGGCTGTGTTTCGCTGCAGTGCTCGCACCGGCTTGGGCCTCGGACCCGCTGGCGGCGCTCAAGGCGCAGTTCGCGCTCGCCGACGCCAAGGTGGACTACGCCACCGCCAAACTGACCGTCGATCGCCTGATCGATCCTGGCGTCGATACAGCCGCCATCCGTCGCGAGCTCGACCGCTGGGAGCAGGCAATCCGCACGAACGTGCCAGCAGGTGCCAATGGCCGCCAGACGCTCGATGCCCTGCTCAAGACGCTGTACCAGCCAGGCCGCTGGAACGACGGCAAGCCCTTCAGCTACGACTTGGACGACCCGCTGGGCAAGAAGCCGGTCAACAAGCGGCTGGCGACCTATCTGGCCACCCGCAAGGGCAATTGCGTGTCGATGCCGATCCTGGTCGCGATTCTGGGCCAGCGCCTCGGCCTGACCATCACACTGTCCACGGCACCGGAACACGTCATGGCGATGTTCGCCGACGACACGCAACAGGCTTGGGTGTACGTCGAGGCGACCGGCGGCGGCTACAAGCGCGACGAAAGCTACATCCGCGACACGGGTATCAGCCAGACCGCCCTCGACAACGAGATCTACCTGCGGCCGTTGTATCCGCGTGAAAGCGTTGGCGTGATCGCCAGCACCCTGATGGAGCACTATGCGCGGAAAGGTGATGGGGATGCGTTGATGGCGGTTGCCGACTTGGCCCTGGCCGCCAATCCCAAGGACACCGTGGCGATGGTCTGGAAGGCCAATGCCTACTATCTGCAAATCCAGGAGCGCTATCGGAAGCCATATCCGAACGCCGCCGATATTCCGGCGGACAAGGTGGCGGACTTCCAGCGACTCAGCCGGGAGAACCTGGCTTGGTTTGAGAGGGCTGAGGCGTTAGGCTGGGCCCAGAAGACACCCGAGCAGGATGCGGCTTACCTGCAATCGATTCAGCGCGAGAAGACGAAGAGGGGGCAATGATGCGGAACTTTGGTCTTGCAGCATTGAGCATGGTGTTGTTAGCGGCCTCAGGCATGGCGGAAGCACGCTGGTTGTCGGTCGACCCCGTCCAAGCCAATGCCAATAACGGCCAGAGCTTTAACCGGTACTGGTATGCCAACAACAACCCCTACAAGTTCAAGGATCCAGACGGCAGAGATGTTGTTTTCTCTGTTGATCCGAATGCTGCAGGTGGGAACGGGCATACAACTTTGTATTTCCAAAGCCCTAATGGAAATTGGTATGCGTATAACCAAGGTGCTGCTGGGGATGGCGGTTCAAGTGGTCAATACACTTTTGTTTCGGGACGCAGCCAACAGGCAGGAGTGTCGATAACGCGTATTGATGCGAGCGCTGTTCCAACGGATGGCTTGCGTATACAAACCACCCAGAAGCAAGACGTCAAAATAACTCTTAGTGCAGTCGAAAGCATGAAGAGTCACAACGATGGATCTAGCGAATACAACCTCTACAGCAATAACTGCACAGACGCTGCAGTGGATGTCGTCAACAATTCAGGCGCCGGCATCACGGTCTCAAACCCCGCCACGGTTGTACGGCCAAATGTATGGATAAATGAAGTCAAGAATGACAAGGGTGCTGTGAAAGTGACAGAACCCGTCAAGAAAGAGAAAGAAAACCAATGAGATTGTTGCTGCCTGGCATTGCACTAGTAACGCTGCTCTCAGCGTGTGCTGCCCGCAGCGAGGTTCGTGTCGAATCAGAAATTGACGGAGCGAGTGTGACCGCATGGCTCTATACCGCTAATGAAGCGGCAGATAAGAGCGACACACTAGTTCATGGGCGCATCGAAATAAGAGCGCAGAAGCCTATCGTATCTGCGAAGCTGGATTGCATAGGTCTTGCGGCAGAGACAGTTGGCAGCAAGCAAATTTATGTAGACAGCGTTGCGAGTGTATTAACGGATACTTATCCGGCAAGGGATGGCATGGTTGCCGCCAAGGTTTACTGGCTTATTCCAAAAATTCGTCCTGATGATTTGGATCTGAGTCAACTTCGGCTGTCAATTAACCAGAAAAACAGCAATCACGAATGCGTTAAGTATTGAAGCGTCAACTCCCACGCATAGCTGGCTACTACTCGAAATACCCCTCCTCCAGCAGCCTTGCCAACGTCGGGATGTAAGGCCCGTACTCCACGACACGAGTGACCTGCTTCTTGCGCGTCATTGTCGCCATGGTCATCAGCTGCATGACATTCGTATCCACCCGATCGTCGTCGACCAGCACCTTCTCGACCACGGCCCCATCCTTGCGCGCCTTGGCGTCGTAGAGCATGCGCGCCCGGATCACCTCGAAACTGTAGCCCCTGCCCATGCGTTTCATGTCCTTGGCCAGTCGGTTGACGGATTCAGTATAGGCATTGGTGATGGGCTGCTCGAAGTAAGCGAAGATTTCGTCGTGCCAGTTGTGCACGGCAGTGGTCAGATCCTTGAACGTCCCCGCCAGTTCCGAGGGGATGTTGCCTAGCCACTTGGTGCACGCCGCTTCGGCGTCAGTCCGGGTCTTGTGATCCCAGATCGACAGGAAGCCTTCCTTGAGGGCATGCGCTTCCCCAAGCTCGGGAAACTGCGTGAACCATGCCACTGCGCGCTGCATGTCCGCGCCCGTGAGGTCGTGCTGGCGTTTGAGCAGCAGGAATCGCTCGTCTTTGAGCTTGAGTCGCTGCCGGACCGGCATGCCTTTGCGTATGCGTTTGCGCAGCTTCTCCAGCGCGTCATTGGCCATCCGCTGGATATGGAAGCGATCGACCACGATCCGCGCCTGCGGCAGCGTGGCACGCACCACCTGCTTGTAGACGGCGTACATGTCCATCGCCACCCACTCGATGGTGTCCTTGTCGCGCAGGCTGCGGAAATAGGGCAGCAGATCGGCCTTGGCGCGGCTGGGCCGTAGATCGAACACGGTCTTGCGCTCGACGTTGGTGATCATGGCGCGGTACTGGCCGATGATCTTCAGTTCGTCGATCCCGAGGATGCGCGGCGTCGCGAACTTGATCGTGCGCCCGATCTCCTCGACGAAGTCGTCGAAGACATGGCGGATCGTCTTCTCATCCAGCGCCACTTCACGAGCCAAGGCGGCGAAGGTCTTGGTGAAGCTCTGCTCACGGACATAACGCACCAAGCGGGTCGTGGCTTGGCGCTTGCCGTCGAAGTCGGCCACCGGCTCGAACAAGGTCTTGCCGCAGCCTGTGCAGCGATAGCGGCGGCGCTGGATGAAGACTTCGACCGGCTTGCCGTGCGACGGCGTGTCCTGGAACGACTGCTCCTGCGAACCGTGGCCGTGCAAGCGACCCCTCCTGCACAACGGGCAAGTCGTCCAACTCAATACGCCTTCGGCTTTGACGACGTAGCGATCTTCGCTGCTGAGGACTTCAAGCGTCTTCAGGCTGCGCAATTGGAGAAAGTCGGTCACTCAGTACCTTGGGCAAGCCCACACTGAAATCCGACTTTTACTATAATACGCACATCCTCAAAGCCAACACTAAAATCCATTTTTAGAAGTGATAGCTACAAGAGCCCGAAACCCCTAATCCCACACCAGATTCCGGATACCCAAAGAAACACGCCCCTGCCTCCGCGCCCACGGCACTGCGTGCCGTGGGTCCACTCCGCCGTCGGGATTTTTCTACGCGACCCAGCTGCGATGCAGCTGGGGCTGGGGCAGGCACCTCACGGTGCCAGCCCGCTCACCGGGGCGAAGCAGTGCTTCGCCTCTTTCCGGTTCGCCCCTGTCGCGTAGAAAAACGACGTGCATCCATGCACGTTGCCCTTCGGGTTTTTCCCGCCGGCTCCGTCGCTGCGGAAGGGGACCCGGAAGTCAAAAGCGCGAAGCAAGATCATGGCAATGGCAACGGCGAGAGCCCCCCCCTCCCCGGCCCTCCCCTTCGCACTGCGTGCGAAAGGGAGGGGGTAATGGCTAAGCAACGGTGGGGGCCGGTGGCTGTTTGGGAGGCCGAGTGGATTCCGGAGGGGGAGGGTGATGCAGCAGGAGTTTCGCGGCTGCTTCACCGGCACATCGCGCTGTCGGGGTGATCCCCGACCTGCTTCAGTCGCGCAGGACCGCCAGCGCCAGCGCTTCCAGCCGCGGTAGATCCAGGATCTCCACGTCGCGCTGCTTGATGTGCAGCAGCCCGTCCTGCTCGAACCGGCGCAGTACCCGGCTCACCGTCTCCGGTGCCTGGCGCAGGTAGTTGGCGATATCGGTGCGCGCCATCGTCAGCTGGAAACGCCGTGGCGAAAAGCCACGCGCGGACAGGCGCCGCGACAGCCCGATCAGGAACGCGGCCATGCGCTCGTCGGCGCTGTTGTCGCGCGCGAACAGCGAGGCCACGCCGATGTCGTGGCTCATCAGCTTGAACAGGTGCTGCTGCAGGTTGGGCAGGCGCGCGGCCAGCAGCGCGATGCGCGGGAACGAGAAACGGCACAGCATCACCGTGTCCAGCGCCACTGCGTTGCATGGGTAGCGGTCGCCGTGGATCGCGTTCAGGCCGATCACCTCGCCCGGCAGGTGGAAGCCCAGTACCTGCTCGTGGCCGTTGCGGTCGGTCTGGTAGGTCTTGACCGTGCCGGCGCGGACCGCGGCGATCGCGCCGAACGGGTCGCCCTCGCGGAACACGTGCTCGCCCGCCCGCAGCGGGCCGACGTGCTCGACCAGCACGTGCAGGTCGGCCAGCGCGCCCTTGTCCATGCCCTCGGACAGGCATGCCTGCGAGAACGCGCAGGTGGAGCAGAACGTCAGGGAATCGCCATCGTCGGCGACGATGCGCGCATCGGTGCGCGGGAAGACCAGCGGCGAACTCATTCGGGCACTCCCGTCGGGGTCACACCGTGCGCGAGAAGCACGGTGTCGCTGCGGCGGCGGTGGGCAGGTAGCGGTCGAAGCACATGGCGATGATACGCAACAGCAGGCGCCCCCGCGAGGTCGCCCGCAGGCCGTCGCCTGAAAGCTCCACCAGCCCATCCTCGCGCAGTGCCTGCAGGCGTTGCAGCGCGGTGGCGAAGTAGCTGGCGAAGTCGATCACGTGGCGCTGCTCGACGTCGCGGTAGTCCAGCGCGCCATGGCACATCAGGCGCTGGATCACGTCGGCGCGGATGACGTCGTCCTCCTCCAGGCGCATGCCGCGCCACACCGGCAGGTGGCCGCGGTCGATGGCCTGTTCCCAGCTGCCGAGGTCGCGCGGGTTCTGGCTGAAGCTCGGGCCGATGTGGCTGATGGCGCTCACGCCCAGACCGACCAGGTCGCTTTCGGCATGGGTGGTGTAGCCCATGAAGTTGCGGTGCAGGCTGCCGTTGCGCTGCGCCATGGCGAGGCTGTCGTCGGGCAGGGCGAAGTGGTCCATGCCGATGTAGACGTAGCCGGCCTGGCCGAGCTTGTCGATCGCGCATTGCAGCAGGCCGAGCTTGGCTTCCGGCGTGGGCAGTTCGCCGGCGTCGATGCGCTGCTGCGGGCGGAACATCGACGGCAGGTGCGCGTAGCCGTAGATGGCGAGCCGGTCCGGGCGCGCCCGCAGGGTGATGTCCAGCGTGCGCGAGAAGCCTTCCAGGCTCTGCCGGGGCAGGCCGTAGATCAGGTCCACGTTGACCGACTGCAGGCCGTGGTGGCGGCAGGCGTCGATGATCGCCAGGGTCTGCTCGACGCTCTGGACGCGGTTGACCGCGCGCTGCACCTCGGGGTCGAAATCCTGCACGCCAAGGCTGGCGCGGTTGAAGCCGGCCGCGGCCAGCTCGCCGACTTGTTCCGGGGTGATGAAGCGCGGATCGAGCTCGATCGAGCAGTCCAGGCGCGCGGCCGGAGCGAAGGAGAAATGCCGGCGCAGCACGTCCATCGCTTCGGCGATCTGCGCCGGGTCGAGGAAATTGGGGGTGCCGCCGCCGAAATGCACCTGCTCGACGTCGCGGTCGCGGTCGAACAGCGCGGACATCATCGCCATCTCGCGGTACAGCCGGGTCAGGTAGGCGGCGCCGCGCGCGCTGTCGCGGGTGATGATGCGGTTGCAGCCGCAGTAGAAGCAGGGACTGGTGCAGAACGGGATGTGCAGGTACAGCGACAGTGGTCGTGGGATCGGGTCGCCGTTGCTGGTCGCCGCCATCTCGCGCAGGTCGGCTTCCTGGAACTCGGGCGTGAACTGCGGCGCGGTCGGGTACGAGGTGTAGCGTGGCCCCGGCGCGTCGTAGCGCCGCAGCAGTTCGGGATCGAACAGGGGAGACGGAGTGACCATTGCGCCAGCCTAGGCAGGCGCCGCCGGGTTGTCCTTGACGTGGGTCAACCGCGCCGCGCATGTCGTACCGGCATGGCCCGGGCACGGAAACTGCTGCGTTGCCGCGGGCAGCTGTAACGTGGGCTGGCTAGACTGTTTTCATTTGCAACGGAGGAATCATGGCCACACATCGTCCCGTTTCGCTGATCGGCGTGCCCACCGACATCGGGGCCGGCCATCGCGGCGCACGGCTGGGGCCGGAGGCGCTGCGCATCGCCGGCCTGCCGGAGGCGCTGGCCGCGCGCGGTGTGGACGTGCGCGACGTGGGCAACCTGCAGGGGCCGCGCAATCCGTGGACCGATCCGGTGGAAGGCTACCGCCACCTGGACGAGGTCGTGGCCTGGAACCACGCGCTGATGGAAGCGACCCATGCCGAGCTGCGCGACGGCCGCCTGCCGATCATGCTTGGCGGCGACCACTGCCTGGGCATCGGTTCGATCACCGCGGTGGCGCGCTGGTGCCGCGAGCAGGGCAAGCAGCTGCGCGTGCTGTGGCTGGACGCGCATTCGGACTTCAACACCTCCGAGGTCACGCCCTCGGGCAACATCCATGGCATGCCGGTGGCCTGCCTGTGCGGGCTCGGCCCCGACGCGCTGACCCGGCTCGGCGGCGATGCGCCGGCGATCTCGCCGCAGCAGGTGCGGCAGATCGGCATCCGCTCGGTGGACCAGGACGAGAAGCGCCTGATCAAGCAGCACGAGGTGGACGTGTACGACATGCGCTACATCGACGAGAGCGGCATGAAACGCACCATGGAGGCGGCGCTGGAGGGCGTGGACGCCAACACCCACCTGCACGTGAGTTTCGACGTGGACTTCCTCGACCCGAGCATCGCGCCCGGCGTCGGCACCACGGTGCCGGGCGGGGTGAACTACCGCGAGGCGCAGCTGGTGATGGAGATGATCGCCGACACCGGATTGATGGGGTCGCTGGACATCGTCGAACTGAATCCGCTGCTCGACCGCCGCAACCGCACCGCCAAGCTGGCCGTTGACCTGGTCGAAAGCCTGTTCGGCAAATCCACGCTGATGCGGGATTGACGGCGCCGCGATATCGCTGAACCCGGGCCGTTGGCGTTCACGCCCGCTGCACGTGAATGCCGCCAGATTCCTCTTCACGCGCGGCATCGCCATCCGGCGGCCGCCAGTCGAGCAGAGGAGAAACCTGATGAAGCGAGTACTGATGCTGGCCCTGCTGGGGATGTTTTCGGCGGGAATGCTCAGCGCCTGCAACACCGTCGCCGGCGCCGGCAAGGACATGCAGAAGGCCGGCGAGAAGGTCGAGGACAAGGCCCACGACTGCAGCGACGGCAAGTGTTGATCCCCGCCGCGGCCCGCCGGGGCCGCGCCATCCATGAGCCACCCAGGAGTAAGGACATGAAGCGCTTGGTTGCCCTGATGATGCTGTCGCTGTTCTCGATCGCAATGCTGTCCGGCTGCAACACGATCGCCGGCGCCGGCAAGGACGTGCAGAAGGCCGGCGAGAAGGTGGAGGACGCAGCCAAGCGCTGATGCCCCGCGATTGGCGAAGACGGAGAGGCCGGCGCATCGCCGGCCTTTTTCCTTTCGCGGGCCTTGGATGAAGCGCCGTTCAAGAACATCAGCGCGGGCCAACGAATCGTCGATGCGATGGCAACATCGGTGTCGTCATGCTGGCTCCGTGGCGGAACTGCCGCCATTCCCCCGAAAGGAGACACGCATGAACAAAGACATCATTTCCGGCAAGTGGACCCAGCTCAAGGGCAAGGCCCGGGCCAAGTGGGGCGACCTGACCGACGATGACTTCCAGGTAGCCGAGGGCAACGCCGAATACCTGTCCGGGCGCCTGCAGGAGCGCTATGGCTGGGCCAAGGACCGGGCGGAGAAGGAAGTGCGCGATTTCCAGGATGCGCTGCGCAAGGACTATCCGGACTGGCATTGAGCCGGCGCGGAGTGTCGTTGACGCATATGGACGGGCCGCAGCGCGGCCCGTCTTCGTATCGGCGTGTCAGCGCATGCGAGCCGGCGGATCGGGCACGAAGCCGCCCGGGAACGCGCGCGGCGCAGTGTCCACGCGGTGGCGCGGCAGGATGCCCAGCGCCACCAGGCGCGAACGCGCGTCGTAGCGGATCTCGCTGACCTGGGCCGGTGCGCGGCTGGCCCGCTCGAAGTCGGTGACGCGGGTGGCGGACCACTCGCGCTCGCCATGGCCGGTGCCCAGCTGCTGGCGGTCGCGGGTTTCCTCGCGCGCCGCCTTGGCTTCGGCCGCCATCGCGCGGTCGGCGCGCGCGCCCTCGGCGATCACCGGCGCCGGCCGGCGCGGCATCGGTGCCGGCGCGGGGGCGACGGGGCGGGCCTCGCGGAACACGGCGATGCCGACCACGCCGACGTTGGCCGGGCGGCCGGTACGGCTGGCATAGCTGTTACCGAGATCGGTGAACACGAACTGCGCCACTTCCGCGGACGACTTGCGCCAGCCGGCGATCTCGCTGCTCTGCCAGGGTTCGAGCACATAGCCGGCCTGTTCCGGCGCGGCGGTCTCGCCGCTGATGGCGTTGACCCCGTCCACCGACAGCACGACCAGCACGCGCTCGCCGGTGAGGTTGCGCAGGCGCACGCCATAGCAGTGGCCGGGAGTGCCGGCCACCCACTGCTGGCCGCGGTGCGGATGGGAGGCGAGTTCATCGCCGGTGTCGCGGTCGACCAGCGACAGGGCCACCGGCCCGGCGGCCATGGGCGGCGCCGGGCGGAAGCCGCACAGGGTCAGGAGGATCAGCGCGGAGGCGAGAAGACGGTACATGGCGGACTCCTTGACGGGGGACAGGGCCATGAACGGATGGACGCGGGCGGCGGGGTTGGCGCGCGGCGGTTACACTGGGCCGGTTAATCCGCCCGTCACGTTTGCGTTCATGACTACCCGCGTCCTCACCGGCATCACCCCTTCCGGTACTCCCCATCTCGGCAACTACGTCGGCGCCATCCGCCCGGCGATCGCCGCCAGCCGCGCCCCGGAGATCGAGAGCTTCTTCTTCCTGGCCGACCTGCACAGCCTGATCAAGGCGCAGGAGCCCGAGCGCACCCAGCGCTCGACGCTGGAGATCGCCGCCAGCTGGCTGGCCTGCGGCCTGGACCCGGACAAGGTGTGGTTCTACCGGCAGAGCGACATTCCGGAAACCACCGAGCTGATGTGGTTCCTGACCGTGGTGGCCGGCAAGGGCATCCTCAACCGCGCCCATGCCTACAAGGCGGCGGTGGACAAGAACCGCGACGAGCAGCTGGACGACGATGCCGGCATCACCGCCGGGTTGTTCATGTACCCGGTGCTGATGGCCGCCGACATCCTGATCTTCAACGCCGACAAGGTGCCGGTCGGCCGCGACCAGATCCAGCACATCGAGATGGCGCGCGATTTCGCCCAGCGCTTCAACCACATCTACGGCAAGGAGTATTTCGTCCTGCCGGAAGTGGTCATCGACGAGCAGGTGGCGACGCTGGCCGGCCTCGACGGCCGCAAGATGAGCAAGAGCTACCACAACACCATCCCGCTGTTCGCCCCGCGCGAGGAACTGAAGAAGCTGGTGTTCTCCATCGTCACCGACTCGCGCGCGCCGGGCGAACCCAAGGACACCGAGGGTTCGGCGCTGTTCCAGATGTACCAGGCCTTCGCCACGCCCGAGCAGACCGCCGCGTTCGCCACGGCCTTCGCCGACGGCATCGGCTGGGGCGAGGCCAAGCAGCAGCTGTTCGAGCGCATCGATGGCGAGCTGGCCCCGCTGCGCGCGCGCTACGAGGCGCTGATGGCCGAGCCGGAGAAGATCGAGGCGATCCTGCGCAGGCGCGGCCAGCAGCTGCGCGAGCAGTTCGCCATCCCGCTGCTGAAGGAGCTGCGCCACGCCGTGGGCCTGCGCGACCTGTCCGCGGCCGGCGACAAGCCCAAGGCGGCTGCTGCCGCCAAGGCGGCGCTGCCGCTGTTCAAGCAGTACCGCGAGAAGGATGGCCGTTTCTACTTCAAGCTGCTCGACGGCGAAGGCGCGCTGCTGGTCCAGAGCGAAGGCTTCGATTCGCCGCGCGATGCCGGCCAGCTGATCGCCGCGCTCAAGCAGGCCGACGATGGTGCCGCCTTGCAGGGCGAGCGGTTCACGCTGGAAGCCGACACCGGGACGGTGCTGGCGGCGCTGCGCCAGTTACGCGAATAAACACTCCATGCGAGGCATGTAGGAGCGACGTCAGTCGCGACCGGGCTTTCCCGGTAGAGCCCCATCGCGACTGGCGTCGCTCCTACAGTCGCTCCTGCACGATCCCCGCATGTCTCCACCCGGGAGTACACGATGGTCTGGTTGTCGCTGCTGCTGTTCCTGCCCTGGTTCGGCGTGATGGCCGCGCTGTACTGGTGGTTCCCGCGCCAGCCGCGGCACCGCGCGCGTGCCCTGTTCGATGGTGCGATGCTGGCGCTGGCGCTGCTGGTCAGCATCGGCTTCATGCACTGGGGTTATCGCATCGGCGCGGCCGACGTCGAGGCGGACAGCATGTGGAAGCAGATCCTGGCGGTGCTCTACGCCTACGGTGGCTTCCTCGGGGTGATGGTGCTGGCGCTGCTGCTGCGGCCGCGCGTGCTGCACCATCGCCCGTAGAAGCGACTGCAGGAACGACTGCGGGAACGATTGTAGGAGCGACGCCAGTCGCGACCGGGCTTTCCCCGCTAAAGCCCGGTCGCGACTGACGTCGCTCCTACAGTCGCCCCCACGCAGTCGCCTTCACAGCCTTCCAGCCGCTCCGACGAAAGCCGTATTGCCGCGCTCCGACGCCGGTGACAGCATCGGGCAGGACCCTTGGAGCCGCCGCGATGAACGCCGACCACGCCATCCACGTCATCGATACTGCCTTCCAGCGCGACCATTTCGATGCCGCCTACCTGCTGGTGAGCAACGGCCGCGGCGCCTTCATCGACTGCGGCACCAGCCACTCGCTGCCGCGCCTGCTGGCCGCCATCGACAATGCCGGGCTCGACGCCGATGCCATCGACTGGTTGATCCTGACCCACGTGCACCTGGACCACGCCGGCGGCGCCGGTGCGCTGATGCGGCGGCTGCCCAGCGCGAAGCTGCTGGTCCACCCGCGCGGCGCGCCGCACATGATCGATCCGGCGCGGCTGATCGCCGGCGCCACCGCGGTCTATGGCGAGGAGGAAATGGCGCGCAGCTATGGCTACATCGTGCCGGTGGCGGCCGAGCGCGTGGTGGTGGCCGAGGACGGCCATCGCCTGTCGCTGGCCGGGCGCGAACTGCGGTGCATCGATACGCCTGGCCATGCCCGCCACCACCTGTGCGTCTGGGACGAGTCCAGCCGCAGCTGGTTCAGCGGCGACACCTTCGGCCTGTCCTACCGCGAGCTGGACAGCGCGCAGGGCGCCTTCATCGTTCCCACCACCTCACCGGTGCAGTTCGAGCCGGAGGCGATGCATGCCTCGATCGAGCGGTTGATGGCGCAGGCGCCGGACGCGATGTACCTGACCCACTACGGCCGCGTGCAGGACGCGACGCGGCTGGCCGCCGACCTGCACGCGCAGATCGACGCGATGACCGCCATCGCCCGCGCCTGCGCCGGCCGCGCCGACCGCCACCGCGCGCTGGCGGCGGCGCTGGGCGAACTGTACCTGGAGCGCGCCCGCGCGCATGGCTGCCGGCTGGACGATGCCGGCGTGCTGCGCGTGCTCGGCATGGACATCGAACTCAACGCGCAGGGCCTGGAGTGCTGGCTGGATCGCATGTAGGAGCGACGCCCCGCGCCCCCCGGGGGTT
>JAEWOJ010000152.1 GCA_023399815.1 Pseudomonadota bacterium
AGCCACGATCCCCAAGGCGATCAGGAACTCGATAATACGGGTCATTCAGGAGTCTCCGGGGCCGATCCCACGGCCGGGTTGATTGAAGCGAAGCCCCCATCCTATCAGGCTTTTCGCAGGTTGTTGACAGAATTGGCGCACCGGTTTCCCTGTCCGATACGGGCATGCTGGCCGGCGGGCGTCAAGGGTAACGCATCGCTCCGTCGCGGCAGGCCCGGCGCGGGCATTTTCCCTCCACACGCGCCCTTCGCACCAGCGATTTCCTGCATGACCCCCGTGGAAAGCGGGTTCCGCCATGCCGGCGCCGCGAAACGGAGCCTCCCGCCCGCCGCCCGACCCGGCCGTATGGCGCAAGACCCTCCATGCGGGCTCAGACCAGCTGCAGCTCGAAGGCCTTGAGCACCGCGCGGGTGCGGTCGCGCACGCCCAGCTTGCTCAGGATGTTGGAGACGTGGTTCTTGATGGTGCCCTCGGCCACGCCCAGCGAATTGGCGATCTCCTTGTTGGAGAAGCCGCTGGCCATCAGCCGCAGGATCTCGGTCTCGCGGTCGGTCAGCGGATCGGGCCGGTCGAGGCTGACGAACTCGTTGCGCATGTGCTCCAGCCCGGACAGCAGGCGCTGGGTCACCGCCGGTTGCACCAGCGAACCGCCATCGGCCACGGTGCGGATCGCCCCGACCAGCTGCTCCAGGGTCACGTCCTTGAGCAGGTAGCCCTTGGCGCCGGCCTTGAGCCCGGCCAGCACCAGCTGGTCGTCGTCGAAGGTGGTCAGGATGATCGCCGGCGGCAGCTGTCCCAGCCGCGACAGGGTCTGCAGCGCCTCCAGGCCGGACATCACCGGCATGCGCATGTCCATCAGCACCACGTCCGGCGCCACCTTGGGGATCATCTCCACCGCCTGGCGGCCGTCGGTGGCCTCGGCCACCACCTCGATGCCGTCGTCCAGCGCCAGCAGCGAACGGATGCCCTGCCGTACCAGGGTTTGGTCATCGACCAGACAGACGCGGATCATCAGTTCACTCCTTGCGGGCCGGAGGCCAGCATCATATGGGTTGCCACCGGCAGCGAGGCGCGAAGGTGGAAGCCCTCGCCGCGCCGTGCCGACACGTCCAGATCGCCGCCGTACTGCGCCAAGCGCTCGCGCATGCCGCGCAGCCCGTTGCCGGGCAGGATGTCCTCCACCTCGCCGCCGACGCCGTCGTCGCGGGCGTCGATCACGATCCACCCGTGCTCGCGCTCGACCCGGATCCACAGGTTGCGGGCGCCGGCATGGCGCACCGCGTTGGTGATGACTTCCTGGGTACAGCGCAGCAGCACGTGGGCGCGCTCGGGATCTTCCACGCTGAGCGGATCGTCCATTTCCAGGTGGATCTCAAGCGAAGGCACCCGTTCGGCCAGCGGCCGCAGCGCCGCGGCCAGGTCGATCGCCCCGCTCTCGCGCAGCTGGCTGACCGCCTCGCGCACGTCGGTAAGCAGCAGCTTGGCCAGCGTATGCGCCTGGCGCACGTGCTCCTGGGCCTGGCCCTCGGTGATGTGCCCGGCCACTTCCAGGTTCAGGCTCAACGCGGTCAGGTGGTGGCCGAGCAGGTCGTGCAGCTCGCGCGAGATGCGGGTGCGCTCGTTGACGCGGGCACTCTCGGCCAGCAGCAGGCGGGTGGCGCGCAGCTCGGCATTGAGCCGGCGCTGCTCCTCGCGCGCCTGGGTCTGCTGCCGCGCCACCAGGCTGGTCACGAAGATGAACATCGAGAAGCCCGCGTACAGCAGCGACTGCAGCAGCGCTTCGAACAGCGGCAGGCCGATGATCAGGTTGTAGATCGGCAGCACCGCCAGCTGGCTGAGCACCAGCCAGACGATGCCCACGCGCTTGCTCAGCAGCCAGGGAATCACCCCGGCCGCGACCATCAGCAGGATGCTGCCCAGGCCGGTGACGCTCAGGTAGCTGACCGCCAGTCCCGACAGGGTCAGCACCAGCAGCGCCAGCCGGTCGTACCAGCTGGTGTGGCCGCCGGCGCTCAGGCCGCGTGTCAACCAGAAGTAGCAGGCGCCGAAGGACAGGTACGCGGCGAGCAGCCACGTCGCCTCGCCCAGGCTCGGCGGCAGCTCGCCCTCGGCCGGCACGTACTGGGTATAGAGCAGCGGCAGGCTGACCAGGCCCCAGGTGAAGAGGCCGGCCAGGCGCAGGACGCGGGTATGGCTGAGATATCCCAACATGTGCGCATGGTAAGGAGCGCGGAGCGGTTGCGCCCTCCCACGGAAGTCATGCTTCCCGCTCGGCCCCTGCCTCCCGCTCGCCCGGTCCGGGCCGGCCATGCGATAATCGCCGGCCAGCCCCCTTCCCCCGCCCGGGGCCGACCGTTTCACCCACGGAGTCACAATGTCGATCGTCATCCGCGACGTGCGCGAGCACGAGCTCGATTCCGTCCTGGCACTGAACAACAACGCCGGCCTGGCCATCCTGCCGCTGGATGCCGCGAAGATCCGCCGCTTCTACGAGACCGCCGAATATTTCCGCGTCGCCGAGCGCGACGGCAACATGGCCGGCTTCCTGGTCGGCTACGGCAGCGGCAGCGAGCACGACAGCTGCAACTTCGCCTGGTTCCAGCAGCGCTACCCCAGCTTCTTCTACATCGACCGCATCGTGGTCGCCAGCCGCCGCCGCGGCGGCGGCGTCGGCCGTGCGTTCTATGCCGACGTGCAGAGCTATGCCGAGCTGCGCTACCCGCAGATGGCCTGCGAGGTGTTCCTCGACCACGGCGCCGATGCCGCGCTGCTGTTCCATGGCAGCTTCGGCTTCCGCGAGGTCGGGCAGAACACCATGCACAACGCCGAGGGCGAGGTGGACGTGCGCGCCAGCATGCTGCTCAAGGACCTGTGCAGCTACGAGTGGGTCAAGGAAACCTATGGCGACAACCTGCCCGACGTCCCTTGGGTAGGCCACACACGCCGGCCACTCCAGCAGCGGCCGACGGGAACCTGAGATGGCAGTGAATCCGGATTACGAGCAGGCAGGCGAACTGAAGATCGGGCAGGTGGGCATCGCCAACCTGCGCATCCGCACCCTCGACGTGGAGCGGCTGGTACAGGAAATGCGCGAGCGCGTGGCGCGTGCGCCCAAGCTGTTCGGGCGCGCGGCGGTCATCCTCGACTTCGGCGGCCTGAGCCGCGTTCCCGATTCCGCCACCGCCCAGGCATTGCTGGACGGCCTGCGCGACGCCGGCGTGCTGCCGGTGGCGCTGGCCTATGGCACCACGGAAGTCGAACAGCTTTCCATCCAGCTCGGGCTGCCGCTGCTGGCCAAGTTCCGCGCCCAGTACGAGCGCGCCGATGCCGCCCCCGCGCCGCCTCCGGTGCCCACCCCGGCACGCCGCGCGCCCGAACCGGTACCCGCTCCTGCCGCGCCCGCCACGCAGCCCGGCCGCATGCAGTTGGGCACGGTCCGCTCAGGCCAGCAGTTGTATGCCGAGAACTGCGACCTGACTGTCATCTCAACGGTGGGTGCCGGCGCCGAGGTCATCGCCGATGGCAGCATCCACATCTACGGTACCCTGCGGGGTCGCGCCTTGGCCGGCGCCAAGGGCAACGAGGGCGCGCGCATCTTCTGCCGCGACTTCCATGCCGAGCTGGTCGCCATTGCGGGACGCTACAAGGTGCTGGACGATATTCCGGACACCCTGCGCGGCAAGGCCGTGCAGGTCTGGCTGGAGCAGGACCAGATCATGATCGCTGCGCTGGATTGACGCGCAGCCCCCACGGAACATTCAGGAGAAATCCTTTGGCTGAAATCATCGTAGTCACCTCCGGCAAGGGCGGCGTCGGCAAGACCACCTCCAGCGCCAGCATCGCGTGCGGCCTGGCCCGCCGCGGCAAGAAGGTCGCCGTCATCGACTTCGACGTCGGCCTGCGCAACCTGGACCTGATCATGGGCTGCGAGCGCCGGGTGGTGTACGACTTCGTCAACGTCGTCCATGGCGAGGCCACGCTGAAGCAGGCCCTGATCAAGGACAAGCGCTTCGACAACCTGTACGTGCTGGCCGCCTCGCAGACGCGCGACAAGGACGCGCTGAACAAGGAAGGCGTGGAGAAGGTGCTCAAGGACCTGGCCGCCGACGGTTTCGACTTCATCATCTGCGACTCGCCGGCCGGCATCGAGAAGGGCGCGTTCCTGGCGATGTACTTCGCCGACCGCGCCGTGGTCGTGGTCAATCCCGAAGTGTCCTCGGTGCGCGACTCGGACCGCATCATCGGCCTGCTCGACTCCAAGACCGCCAACGCCGAGGCCGGCAAGAGCGTGCCGGCCTACCTGCTGCTGACCCGCTACAGCCCGGTCCGCGTGGAAAGCGGCGAGATGCTCAGCATCGGCGACGTGGAGGAAGTGCTGGGGCTGAAGGCCATCGGCGTGATCCCCGAGTCCGGCGACGTGCTCAACGCCTCCAACAAGGGCGAGCCGGTGATCCTGGACACCGAATCCCTGGCCGGCCAGGCCTATGAGGACGCCGTCGGCCGCATCCTCGGCGAGGAGCGCCCGATGCGCTTCACTTCCGTGGAGAAGAAGGGCTTCTTCAGCAAGCTGTTCGGAGGGTGACGATGGGACTTTTCGACATCTTCAAGGCGAAGAAGAGCACGGCCGAGACCGCCAAGAACCGGCTGCAGATCATCATCGCGCAGGAACGCAGCACCCGCGGCGGCCCGGACTATCTGCCGCTGCTGCAGCGCGAGCTGCTGGAAGTGATCAAGAAGTACGTCAACATCGACGCCGACGCGGTCAAGGTCGACCTGGTCAAGGACGGCGAGCACGACGTGCTCGACATTTCCGTGGCCCTGCCCGAAGGCCCGCAGAGCTGAGCCTCCATCCGTGGCCGCCGCGGCAGCCCCGGATCCGATACCGATGTCCCTGCCTCCCGCCACCGAGCCCACCGCCGCCGTCCTGTGCGTGGGCGACATCGCCTGGGACGACGCGGCCGCCCTGCTCGCCCGCCACGGCCTGCGCCTGAACCGGGTCGATGACGGGCAGAAGATCCCCGGCAGCTACTGGGGCGAACCCGAGGCCGGCATCATCGCCACGGACGTCTACGTGCGTGTCGACACTCCCGTGCACTCGATGCTGCACGAAGCCTGCCACCTGATCGTGCTGCCGCCCGAGCGCCGCGCGCTCGTGCACACCGACGCCACCGATTCGGTGCCCGAGGAAGACGCCACCTGTTACCTGCAGATCGTGCTGGCCGGGCAGCTGCCCGGCGTCGGCAGCGCGCGGCTGATGGCCGACATGGACGCCTGGGGCTATACGTACCGGCTGGGGTCGACGCAGGCGTGGTTCGAGCAGGACGCCGAAGACGCGAAGCGGTGGCTGCTGGAACGCGGCCTGCTGCCTACCTGACCAGAGTCCCGCTCCCTCATCCGCCCCTTCGGGGCACCTTCTCCCGGAGGGAGAAGGGCAAGCACTGCGAAGCCTCGGCAGACTACGTCCCCGACATCTGCCACCCGGAGCACCAGGCGTCGGGGATGCAACCCCGGCCTACCGGTAGCGCCCGACCGTTGGTCGGGCGGCAGCAGGGATCGATGCAAGAGCCCCGTGCCGACCAACGGTCGGCACCCACATGGCCTGCTGCCCGCTTGACCGGAGTCCCGCTCCCTCATCCGCCCCTTCGGGGCACCTTCTCCCGGAGGGAGAAGGGCAAGCACTGCGAAGCCTCAGTGGACTGAAGCCCCCCTCCCTCCGGGGCGAGAAGGCACGGTTTGCGCGCCACTGGCGCGCGTGCGGTGGAGCGCCCACGCCGCTGGCGTGGACCGGGGCGCGGAGCGGAGGTGGGTAAGGGCAAGGGCGCGAAGCCCCGCCAGGCACGCCCTACGGCAGCGAAGCGCCCATATCGAGCGTGACCCGGGTGCCGCGCTCCGGGCCCGAATGGAGGTCCAGCTTCCAGCCCAGGTGGTCGCACAGGCGGCCGATCAGGTCCAGGCCGATGCCGGTGCGCATGTTGCGCTCGCCGCGCGCGATCTTGGCGTAGGCCACGGCCACTTCCTCCGGGCTCATCCCATGCCCCGGGTCCTCGATCGTCACCACCGCGCGCCCGGAGAGCGCCATGCGGATCACGCCGCGGTCGCTGTTCTCCAGTGCGTTGCGCAGCAGGTTGCCCACCGCCGCCTGCACCACGCCCACCGGCGCCAGGATCGTGCAGGACGCCAGCGCCGTCAGCTCGACCGAGAGTTCCTTGCCGGCGGCCAGGTGCGCATGGTCGGCTACGATCTCCGGCAGCAGCTGCTCCAGCGCCAGCGGTTCGCTCAGCGCCGCCAGCCGTGCCGGATCGCGTGCCAGCACCAGCATCAGCTGGATCAGCTGCTCCACGCTGGAGGCGGTGCTGCGTACCCGCTGCAGCTGCTGGCGCGCGCGCGGCGGCAGATCCGGCTGCTCCAGCGCCAGCTCGGCCGCGCCGGTGATCACCGCCACCGGCGTGCGCAGTTCATGGCTGGCGGTGCTGATGAAGGCGCGCTCGCGCTCGACGAAGCGTTCGTTGCGTTCCAGGTAGTCGTTCACCGAGGCGGCGATCACTTCCATCTCGGCGCTGCCGCGCGCGGCCACCTGCACCCGCTGGCCGCTGCGCTCGGGCTGCAGGCCGGCGATATCGTCGGACAACCCGACCAGCGGGCGCACCAGCCGGTTCATGCCGATCCAGGCCATCACCAGGGTGACGATCGCCATCGCGATGCCGGCCAGCACCGCCCAGCGGGTGATGAAGTGCTCCAGCTCGGCGAAATCGGTGATGTCCAGCGCCAGCATCGCCCGCCCGAAATCGCTGGTCTCGCGCACCATGACCGCGCTCCGGCGTCCCTCCAGCCACACGCCGTCGTGCAACCCCGGCGCCAGCTGCGTCAGCTCGTCCGGGATGCCGCGGGCATCGCGCTCGCTGTAGAAATGCAGGGTGTCCGAATCCTGCCAGCGGTAATCCGGCTCGCTGCGCTTGTTGGCGATCACGCTGTCCAGCTCGGAATTGAGCAGCGCGCGCCACACCGAGTGCTCGGCGCGTTCGTGCACGTAGTTGGCGGCGCTGAACACCACCAGGGTCAGCAGCGCCAGATAGCTGGCCAGCCAGCCCAGCAGCTTGCGCCGCAGCGTCCGCCGCTTCATCGCTCGCCCGCCGTGTCGGGCGCGCACAGGCGGTAGCCCACCCGCGGCAGGGTATGCAGCAGCTTTTCCTCGAACGGCCCATCGACGCTGCGGCGCAGTTCGTAGATGTGCGAACGGAGCATGTCGCCATCGGGCGGCTCGTCGCCCCACAGCGCGTATTCGAGCTGGTCGCGCGGCACCGCCGCCGGGCTCGCGCGCATCAGCACTTCCAGCAACTTGCGGCAGGCCGGGTACAGGTGCAGCGGCTGGCCGGCGCGCTGCGCTTCCAGCGTCGCCAGGTCCAGGCGCAGGTCGTGCACCTCCAGTACCTTGCGCGGGTTGCGGCCGCGCGTGCGGGCCAGCACCGCGTCCAGCCGCACTTCCAGCTCGGGCAGGGCGAAGGGCTTGGTCAGGTAGTCGTCGGCGCCGGCGCGGAAGCCGGCGATCTTGTCGGGCAGCTCGTCGCGCGCGGTGAGCATGATCACCGGCACCTCGGAACCGTGCTCCTCGCGCAGGCGCCGCAGCACTTCCGGCCCCTCCATGCGCGGCAGCATCCAGTCCAGCAGGATCGCGTCGTAGGACTGGGTGGCGGCCAGGTGCAGCCCGGTCACGCCGTCGGGCGCGACGTCGAGCACGTGGCCGCGCGCCTCGAAGTAGTCGAACAGGTTGGCGATCAGGTTGCGATTGTCTTCGATGACCAGCAGCCGCATGCGGAAAGACCCATGGAACATCCCGGAATCGGGAATGCGCGCCCATCGTAGCCGCATCGGTGGCCGGAGCGGCGTCGAAACAGGCGACAATGCGGCTCCGACGCGCTTCCCACGCCGGCCGCGCGATGATCCCCGCCCACCCTCCAAGCGAGCCCCGCGTGCGCCCGTCCCGCCTTCGATCCTCCGCCCCCTGGTTCCTGCTGCTGGTGTTGATCGCGGCCAGCCTGCTGGCCGGGCTCGGCATGCGCGAGCCCTCCCCGCCCGACGAGCCGCGCTTCGTGCTGGCCGCGCGGCAGATGGTGGAGACCGGGCAATGGCTGCTGCCGCACCGGGGCAGCGAGCTGTACGCGGAGAAGCCGCCGACCTTCATGTGGATCCAGGCTGCCACCTACAAGGTGCTGGGCAACTGGAACATCGCCTTCCTGCTGCCATCGCTGCTCGCCGCGCTGCTGACCCTGTGGTTGACCTGGGACCTGTCGCGGCGCCTGTGGAACCGGCGCGTGGCGCACCATGCGGTGCTGGGCCTGTTCGTATGCATCCAGTTCGGGCTGATGGCCAAGCGCGCGCAGATCGACATGGTGCTGGTGGGCATGACCACGCTGTCGCTGTGGGCGCTGCTGCGGCACCTGCTGCTCGGGCCGAACTGGAAGCTGCTGGCGCTGGGCGCCTTCGCCGCCGGCGTCGGCACGGTGACCAAGGGCGTGGGCTTCCTGCCGCTGCTGGCACTGCTGCCCTGGGCGGCCTGGCGCTGGCGGCATCCCGATGCGACCGGCGCGGGCCGCGGCTGGGGCTGGTGGCTGATCCTGCCGCTGTTCATCGCCGGCACGTGCGTATGGCTGGCGCCGCTGGGCATCGCCCTGCTGCACAACCCCGACCCGCACCTGCAGTCCTATGCGCAGGAACTGCTGTTCAAGCAGACCGGCACCCGCTACGCCAACGCCTGGCACCACAAGCAGCCAGCCTGGTACTACCTGCAGGTGATCGCCACGCTGTGGCTGCCGGGCAGCCTGCTGCTGCCGTGGCTGGTGCCGGCCTGGTGGCGCCGCCTGCGCCGCGCCGATCCGCGCTACGTGGTGCTGCTGGGCTGGGCACTGCTGGTGCTGCTGTTCTTCAGCGCCAGCCCCGGCAAGCGCGAGGTCTACATCCTGCCGATGCTGCCGGCGCTGGCGGTGGCGGCCGCGCCGCTGCTGGCGGGCCTGCTGCGGCGCACCGGCGTGCGCTGGGCATTGCTGCTGTACGTGCTGCTGCTGGCTGTGGCGACGCTGGCCATCGGCTACGGCGCGCTGCATGGCGACGGCTGGGCGCAGCGCAACGCGGTCAGGCGCGCGATCGATCCATGGGTGCTGCCGCAGGTCGGCGCCTGGCTGCTGGGCTTCGGTATCGCCACGCTGGCGCTGGTGGCGTTACTGCGCCTGCGCCGCGCTGGCCTGGCCGCGGTGCTGGCCACCGTGCTGCTGTGGACGATGTACGGATTCGGCCTGATGCCGGTGCTCGATCCCTACAGTTCGGCCTCGGCGGTGATGGACAAGGCGCGCCAGCGCATCGGCGACGCCGAGCTGGGCATGGTCGCCTGGCGCGAGCAGAACCTGCTGCAGACCCGGCCGCAGGCGGTGGACTTCGGCTTCAAGCGTCCCATGGCCGAGCAATGGGAACGCGCCGCGCAGTGGGTGGCGGCCGATCCTGACCGGCGCTGGTTGTTCGTGCTCAAGCAGGCGATGACGCCCTGCGTCGATCCCGCCCGGGTGATCGACATCGGCAGCGCCAATCGCAACGCCTGGCAGCTGTTGCCGGGCACCGCGCTGGACACCGCCTGCGTGGCCCGCAGCCATGGCCAGGTCCCCGAAGCGCCGGACGAGACCAACGACGACTGAACCACCGGAGGTATTAACGCCCCTCCGACACACCTCCGACCTGTCTCCGACATGCCGGAAACGACGATGCCGCCACTCAAATTCGATGGCGTATCGCTTCCGTGCCTGCCGTTCCTTCTCCGTCCACGTCGCCCGCGCCCCATGCGCTGCCGGCTTCCGGCGTTTCCGCCGGCCGGCGCGGCTTTCTCGGCCGTTACCTGCTGATCCCGCTGCTGCTCGCGCTTGCCGCCAGCCTGGTATTGATGGCCGGCAACGGCGACCAGTGGCTGGCCGACCAGTTCTATCGCTGGGAAGGCGGCCAGTGGGCGCTCAAGGATGCGTGGTGGACCAGCCATGTGGTCCACCGCGGCGGCAAGAACCTGAGCACCTTCGCCGCCCTGCTGGCGATGCTGGCGCTGCTGCGCGCCTGTTTCGATGCGCGCTGGAAGCCGCTGCGCCTGCCGCTGCTGTACCTGCTGCTGGCGGTGGGCCTGTCCACCGGCATCGTCGCCCTGCTCAAGTCGATGACGCAGATGGATTGCCCGTGGGACCTGCAGCGCTATGGCGGGCTGCGCCCGTTCGTCGGCCTGTTCCAGCCGCGCCCGGTCGTGCTCGGCCATGCCGGCTGCTTCCCGGCCGGCCACGCCAGCGCCGGCTATGGCTGGGTGGCCCTGTATTTCTTCGCCCTGCTGCTGCGCCCGCACTGGCGCTGGCCGGCACTGGCGGCGGCCGTCGCCCTCGGCCTGGTGTTCGGCGTTTCCCAGCAGCTGCGCGGCGCGCACTTCCTGTCGCATGACGTGTGGTCGCTGGCGGTCAGCTGGACGGTGGCGGTGCTGCTCTACCTGCCGATGTTCCCGCCGCAGAAAACCGCTGCCGTCCAGGCGGAGGGCCAGCCATGAGCATCGCCACGCCGCACCTGCCGGCACAGGCCACGTTCCTCTCGCGCCTGCGCCAATGGCGTCCGGAAATCACCACCGAGGCGTTGATCCTGTTCGCCAGCGCGTTCTTCGCACTGGCCTGCAACGGGCTGTTCTGGCGCAGCGCGATGGCGACCAACCCCGGCAGCGTGCTGTTCGCGCTGTCCCTGTTCGCGCTGCTGATGGGCGTGCACGCCCTGCTGTTCGGCCTGCTGGTCTGGCGCTGGAACGCCAAGGTGCTGCTGACGGTACTGCTCGTCACCACCGCCTTCGCCACGCATTACATGAACAGCTTCAACGTCTACCTGGACGCGGACATGCTGCGCAACGTGCTGGCCACCGACCACAAGGAATCGCGCGAGCTGATGACGCCCGCGCTGTTCCTGCCGCTGCTTGGCTATGCATTGGTGCCGTGCGTGCTGCTGTGGCGCCTGCGCCTGCGCCGCCGCAGCTGGGGCCGCGCCCTGCTGTGGCGCCTGCTGTTCCTGGTGGGCGTGGTGGTGGTGGCCGGTGCCGGCACGCTGGCCTCGTTCCAGAACATCTCGGCGTTGATGCGCAACCACCGCGAGGTCCGCTATCTCGCCACGCCGGTGAACTACCTGGTCGCGCTGAAGCAGAACCTGGCCAGCGCCAACCCGATCAAGAACCAACCCAGGCTGCCGCTGGGCACCGACGCCAAGGCCACGCCGCGCGCGGCCGGCAGCAGGCCGCGCCTGCTGGTGCTGGTGGTCGGCGAAACCGTGCGCGCGCAGAACTGGGGCCTGAACGGCTACGACCGCCAGACCACGCCCGAGCTGGCGCAGGCCGGCGTGATCAACTTCCCCGACATGCACTCCTGCGGCACCAGCACCGAGGTGTCGCTGCCGTGCATGTTCTCGCCGTTCGGCCGCCACGACTACGACGAGAAGAAGATCCGCGCCCACCAGTCGCTGCTGCACGTGCTCGAACACGCCGGCATCGCCACGCTGTGGCGCGACAACCAGTCCGGCTGCAAGGGCGTGTGCGATGGGCTGGAGATCCAGCGCCTGGACGATGCCACCACGCCCGGCCTGTGCGCCGACGGTCGCTGCATGGACGAGATCCTGCTCGACGACCTCGCCGCGCAGGTGCGCGCCAGGCCGGGCGACCGCGTCGTCGTCCTGCACCAGCTGGGCAACCATGGCCCCAGCTACTTCCAGCGCTACCCGGCACAGTTCCGCCAGTTCGCGCCGACCTGCGACACCCCGGACCTGGGCAAGTGCAGCCGCGCGCAGATCGTCAACAGCTACGACAACGCGGTGCGCTACACCGACCACTTCCTGACCCGCACCATCGCCGCGCTGCGCGGCATGGAAGACTACGACACGGCGATGATCTACCTCTCCGACCACGGCGAATCGCTGGGCGAAAAGGGCCTGTACCTGCACGGCGTGCCGTACGCGATCGCACCGGACGAGCAGACCCGCGTACCGATGGTGATGTGGTTCTCGCCGCAGTTCGCCGCCGACCGCGGCCTGGACCTGGCCTGCCTGCGCGACCGCGCGCACCGCCGCACCGACCAGGACAACCTGTTCCCGTCGGTGCTGGGACTGATGCAGGTCGGCACGTCGGTGTACGCGCGCGACCGCGACCTTTTCGCCGGCTGCGGAGGATAAACCCGCGCCTCCTGTAGGAGCGACGCGAGTAGCGATGGGGCTTCACCGGTAAAGCCCCCTCGCGACTCGCGTCACTCCTACAACGCTCCTGCACTTGCCGCCACCGCCCCGGCCCTCTAGCCTTCGCCGGTCCATCATCACCGGGGAATCGCGTGAAACAACGTCATCTGCTGCTGGCCCTCGCCGTGAGCGCCGGCGTGCTGTCGCTGGCCGCCTGCAAGAAGGAAGATGCCACCGACACCGCCGCACCGGCGGCGCAGGCCGCGCCGGCCGAAAGCGCCGACCAGTTCATCGCCCGGGTCAATGCCGAGTACAAGGCCATGTACCCGGAAATGACCTCGGCGCAGTGGCTGTCCTCCACCTACATCAACGACGATTCCGCGCGCGTGGCGGCCAAGGCCAACGAGCGCTGGCTGACCACGCTCAACGGCTGGATCGAACAGGCCGGCAAGTACGAAGGCCAGCCGATGAGCGAGGACACCCGGCGTGCCCTGCACCTGCTCAAGCTGATGACCGCCATGCCGGCCCCGCGCGACCCGGCCAAGCTGGCCGAACTTGCCGCCATCGCCACCAAGCTGGAAGGCGACTACGGCGCCGGCACCTACTGCACCGGCGAAGGCGACCAGCAGAACTGCCGCCAGCTCGGCGAGCTGGAACAGGTGCTCGCCCGCTCCCACGACTACGACAAGCAGCTCGACGCCTGGCAGGGCTGGCACTCCACCGCCGTGGCCTCGCGCAAGCCGTACCAGCGCTTCGTCGAACTGGTCAACGAAGGCGCGCGCGAACTGGGCTACAGCGATGCCGGGCAGATGTGGCGCAGCGGCTACGACATGCCGGCCGAACAGGTCGGCCCCGAAACCGACCGCCTGTGGGAGCAGGTCAAGCCGCTGTACGAACAGCTGCACTGCTATACCCGCGCCAGGCTCGACAAGGAATACGGCAAGGACAAGGCCGAGGTCGACGGCGGCCTGATCGCCGCGCACCTGACCGGCAACATGTGGCAGCAGGACTGGAGCAACCTGTGGGACCAGCTGCAGCCCTACCCCGGCGCCGGCAGCCTGGACATCACCGCCGCGCTGGAGAAGCAGCACCAGAGCAACCTGAGCGCGGCCCTGGCCAGGGCCGGCGCCAACGCCGACGTCGCCGCCCGCTTCAAGGCCCAGCGCGAGGCCGAGCTGGCCACCGCCAAGCAGATGACCGAGCGCGCGCAGGACTTCTACGTCTCGCTCGGCATGCCCAAGCTGCCGCCGAGCTACTGGCAGAACACCCAGTTCATCAAGCCACTGGACCGCAACGTGGTCTGCCACGCCAGCGCCTGGGACATGAACATGGGCGGCGACGGCAAGGACGTGGGCGCGGACGTGCGCACCAAGATGTGCATCACCCCGACCGAGGAACACTTCACCACCATCTATCATGAGCTGGGCCACATCTATTACGACCTGGCCTACAACCCGCTGCCGCCGCTGTTCCAGGGCGGCGCCAACGACGGCTTCCACGAAGCCATCGGCGACACCATCGTGCTGGCGATGACCCCGCAGTACCTCAACTCCATCGGCCTGGTCGACAAGCCGCAGGAAAGCCGCGAGGCCACAATCAACGCGCAGATGCGCATGGCGTTGAGCGGCGTGTCGTTCCTGCCGTTCGGCCTGATGATCGACCGCTGGCGCTGGGGCGTGTTCGACGGCTCGATCAAGCCCGAGCAGTACAACCAGAAGTGGTGGGAACTGAAGGCCCAGTACCAGGGCGTGGCCCCGGCCAGCGCGCGCGGCGAGGAATACTTCGACGCCGGCGCCAAGTACCACGTGCCGGGCAACACCCCGTACCTGCGCTACTTCCTGGCGCGCATCCTGCAGTACCAGTTCTACAAGGGCCTGTGCGACGCCGCCGGTTATACCGGCCCGCTCAACCAGTGCACCTTCTATGGCAACAAGGAAGCCGGCCAGAAATACTGGGCCATGCTCAGCAAGGGCGCCAGCCAGCCGTGGCAGGCCACCCTCAAGGAACTGACCGGCACCGAGAAACTCGACGCCGCCCCGATGCTGGAATACTTCGCCCCGCTGCAGGAATGGCTCAAGCAGCAGAACGAAGGGCAGATGTGCGGGTGGCAGGCGGGGAACCCGCAGCCGGTGAAGCCGGCGGCGCCGTAAGAGCTGGTTGAGGTTTGGACACGAAGGGCGCCTTGGGGCGCCCTTCGTTCTTCTGCCGGAAGCTATCCACGCGAGGCTGTGCGCTGACTGCGACGCGCAAGCGCTACACCCGCATACTGCGGGGTGTAATCGCCATCGCGTCGTTCATGCGGCATAACGCCCCCGAGCCCTCCCTTCAGCAGCCGGCCAATTGATTGAAACGAAAGAAGAATCCCATACGTTGCCAGCAACATGGAAGTCGGCCATGATCGGTGCTACACCGCGATTAGGCGGTCCAATAAGCGTTAGCGCCAAGGAGAAGCAATGCTCATTTCCATACTTGCTGGCGGTTGGCTCATCCTGCTAGTTGGGCTTGGCTTGTTCCATACATGGCAATCTCGTTCTCATGTTTTTGCATTTAGATGGGGCGCCGCGATTGCTGGCGTAAACCTTGCAGCATCGCTAATCGTTCCAGCTCTCCTTCCCAAAGGCACCCATACGCTCCAGATCAGCTTTGTCACAAATAGCTTCTTGCTGGCCGCAGCGATTGGGGCAAACATGATGGCCGGTGCTGCAACGTTTAATCTGAAGCGCTAACAATTCATTCAAGCCGACGCCGCTTCGCGGCGCGGCTTAATTCAGGCGTTAGGCGTCACTTGCATGATCTTTGCGGACCACATAGAGCTAAAGGACTGGCAAGGCCAGTGCCTGTTGGTGGTGAGCGACGCGGAGCTCCACGATTTCCTCGATGACTTCTTTACAGATCAAGGAGTTGAGGCTCAGGTGGTCGTTCCGCCTGATACATCAGGACGGTACCAACTACTGTTCAATCCTAAGGTCTCTAGGGCCCTCGTATACCGCCTGCTGGGGCAACTTGGCTCCGAGCAGATTGCCCGTATAGTTTGCATCAATAGCGGCGCTGGGGAGCATAGCGGTGGCGCCTAACAATTCATTCAAGCCGAACGGGCTTCGCCCGTCGGCTTAATTCAGGCGTTAGGCCCCACTGGAAAGAACATGGCAATCGTGGTGTCCCTTCTGATTGTTTTCGCTGCGTTGCTTGCGCTCATTGCGTACACAAAGGCCACGCGATTCTTCTCTGCACTCCTCGCCGTGCAACCTGATGCTCTCGACAAATTTCAGACTGGGCCAGGCATTCCTTCGTATGGCCCCATCGCCCCA
>JAEWOJ010000019.1 GCA_023399815.1 Pseudomonadota bacterium
GGTGCGCGAGGGGGTGTTACCGGCAAAGCCCCTCGCGCACCAAGGTGCGCTCCTACAAGGCTCCGTTACACGCAAGTTCGTAGGTCGGGGTTACACCCCCGACGGGCGCAAGCCCAAGCCACGGAGCGTTACCCCCGGCTCCTCTGCCAAACCTGCAACGTCTGCGGATTCTTTCGCGATGGATTCCGTCGGGGCGGTAGCCCTGACCTACGGTGTTCGCCGGGGCAGGCAGGTATGTGCGAAACCTCGGGCAACTCGGTATTGAAGGGCCTCGCCTTTGCCCTCACCCCAACCCCCGCTCCGCGCCCCGGCCCACGCCGGCGGCGTGGGCGCTCCAAGGCACGCGCGCCAATGGCGCGCAAGCCGTGCCTTCTCGCCCCAAAGGGAGCGGGGCTTTAGGCGGCCTTCAGAAGATTCCAAGCTCCAGGCCTGCCGCCAGCAGCGCGCCCAGTTCGCGGCCGCGCGCCAGTTCCGCTTCCGGCAGCACCTTCTGTGCGGCGATCGCCTCCGGCGTCTGCGCATGGGTGCGGACCAGCAGGGGCTCGGCCACTTCGCGCAGGCGCAGGCCGGTGGCGATGCGCCGCAGCTGCGCAATGGTGGGGTGTCCGTCCGAACCGGCGCAGACCACCAGCGCATACGGCTTGCCGTCGCAGCGCCCCAGCAGCGGGTAGTAGCTGCGGTCGAAGAAATCCTTCATCGCGCCGCTGATCGAGGCCAGCGTCTCGGGCGTGGCGAATACAACCGCATCGGCGGCCAGCACGTCGTCGGCGCCGGCCTCGGCCGCGCGCAGCAGGCGCACCTGCAGTGCATCGCCGGCGTTCTCGCGCGCCGCTGCGGCCACCGCTTCGGCCATCGCCCGGGTGGCGCCGGTGAAGCCGTGCCACACCACCAGCAGCTGGCGTGGCGCAGCGACCGTCACTTCAGACGTCCAGCCCGATCGGGCAGCTCACGCCGGTGCCGCCGATGCCGCAGTAGCCGTTCGGGTTCTTGGCCAGGTACTGCTGGTGGTAGTCCTCGGCATAAAAGAACGGCGGCGCCGGATATACGATCTCGGTGGTGATGTCGCCATAGCCGGCGGCATGCAGCTGCCGGTCATAGGCCTCGCGGCTGGCGATGGCCGCCTCGTACTGCGCCTGCGAGTGGCAATAGATCGCCGAGCGGTACTGGGTGCCGGTGTCGTTGCCCTGGCGCATGCCCTGGGTAGGATCGTGGCTCTCCCAGAAGGTGCGCAGCACCGTGTCCAGCGCGACCTGCGCCGGGTCGAACACCACGCGCACCACCTCGGTGTGGCCGGTGAGCCCGGAGCAGACTTCCTCGTAGGTCGGGTTGGGGGTGATGCCGCCCTGGTAGCCCACCGCCGTGGTCACCACGCCAGGCAGCTGCCAGAACTTGCGCTCGGCGCCCCAGAAACAGCCCAGTCCGACGTCCAGCACCTGCAGGCCGGCGAAATCGCCGCGCAGCGGCTGGCCGTTGACGTAGTGTACGTTGTGCAGCGGCAACGGCGCCTCGCGCCCCGGCAATGCCTCTTCCGGCCGCGGCAGGCGCTGCTTGAACGCGCCAATGCCCAACAGCCCTTGTCCGATTCCCAGCATGATGCGCTCCTCTCAGGCCGGCAGCAGTCCCGGCGCTTCGTCATCGTCACAGATGGGGCCGGCCGCGGCATCGTCCAAGGCCAGCGCAGCCACGATGGCGTCGGCCTGCGGCTTGGCCGGGTCCGGCACGCAGACCCGCAGCAGGCCGAACAGCGGCAGCTCGCCGCCGGCGCCCAGCAGCGATTCGCCGAACACGAAGGCCGGGATGCCGGCGTCCTCCAGCGCATGCTTGACCAGGTGCGCGTCGAACAGGTTGCTTGTCTGGTAGACCAGTTGCATGGGAGGTTCCTCCGGAGTCAGGCCGGGCGGCACAGGGCGTCGGTGGCGGCCACGCGCTCGCTTTCCCGTTCGGCCGCCTGGCGCCACTGCCGCAGCGCCGGCAGGGCGAACAGCGCCTGCATGTAGGCCGCGGCGGTGTCGTCCACCGCCACGCCGTAGCCGTCGAAGCGGATCGCGACCGGCGCGAACACCGCATCGACGATGCCGAATTCCCCGAACAGGAAGTCGCCGCCGGCGCCGTGGTCGCGGCGCAGTTCGCGCCACAGCGCCTGCACCCGCTCGATGTCGCGCTGCGCGGCGGCGTCCCAGCGGTAGCCGTCGGGCCGGCGGCGGCTGTTCATCGGCAGCTGCGTGCGCAAAGCGGTGAAGCCCGAATGCATCTCCGCCGCCGCGGCGCGGGCCAGCGCGCGCCGCCGCAGGTCGGCCGGCCAGCCGTTGCCGCCCAGCCAGCGTTCGTTGGCGTACTCGCAGATCGCCAGCGAGTCCCAGACCGCCAGCTCGCCGTCGCGCAGCGCCGGCACCTTGCCGGTGGGCGAGTGGCGCAGGGCCTGGGCGGCGAAGTCCGGGCTGTCCAGCGCCAGCCGCACCTCGTCGAATTCGACGCCGAACTGGCGCAGCAGCAGCCACGGCCGCAGCGACCAGGAGGAGTAGTTCTTGTTGCCGATCACCAGGACGGGGCGGTTCATGGGGCGCGCGGGGCCGTGGGCGGGCACCCAGCATAGGCGCATCGGCGGCGTCCCGCAGCGGCCTCGGCTAAACTTGCGGTTTGCCCGTCATCACGCCCCGACCATGTCCGAGAACACCGCCCCCACCGCCGACGCCACGCCGGAGAACGCCCCTGCCGAGAAGCGGGACTTCATCCGCCAGATCGTCCGCGAGGACCTGGCCAGCGGCAAGCACGGCGCGATCAAGACCCGCTTCCCGCCCGAGCCCAACGGCTACCTGCACATCGGCCACGCCAAGTCGATCTGCCTGAACTTCGGCATCGCCGGCGAGTTCGGTGGCGTGTGCAACCTGCGCTTCGACGACACCAACCCGGCCAGGGAAGACCCGGAATACGTGGCCGCGATCCAGGACGACGTGCGCTGGCTGGGCTTCGAGTGGAACAGCCTGCGGCACGCCTCGGACTACTTCGAGGTGTTCTACCTCGCCGCCGAGAAGCTGATCCGCCAGGGCGACGCCTTCGTATGCGACCTGTCGGCCGAAGAGGTGCGCGAGTACCGCGGCACGCTGACCGAACCCGGCCGCGAGTCGCCGTACCGCAACCGCGGCGTCGAGGAGAACCTCGACCTGTTCCGGCGCATGCGCGCGGGCGAGTTCGATGACGGTGCGCGCACGCTGCGCGCGAAGATCGACATGGCCAGCGGCAACATCAACCTGCGCGACCCGGCGCTCTACCGCATCAAGAAGGTGCCGCACCAGAACACCGGCGACGCCTGGCCGATCTACCCGATGTACGACTACGCGCACGCCCTGGGCGACGCGGTCGAGGGCATCACCCATTCGCTGTGCACGCTCGAGTTCGAGGACCACCGCCCGCTGTACGACTGGTGCGTGGACCGGGTGGATCTGGCCGGCAACCCGGAGCTGCTGGCGCCGCTGGCGGAGAAGGGCCTGCCGGTCGAGGCCGCCAAGCCGCGCCAGATCGAGTTCTCGCGCCTCAACATCAACTACACGGTGATGAGCAAGCGCAAGCTGACCCAGCTCGTCGCCGAAGGCCTGGTGGACGGCTGGGACGACCCGCGCATGTACACCCTGCAGGGCCTGCGCCGCCGCGGCTACACGCCCGCCGCGCTGCGCCTGTTCGTGGACCGGATCGGCATCAGCAAGCAGAACTCGATGATCGATTTCTCGGTGCTCGAAGGCGCGCTGCGCGAGGACCTCGACGCCCGCGCCCCGCGGCGCATGGCCGTGGTCGACCCGCTGAAGATGGTGCTGGTGAACCTGCCCGAAGGCCACGAGGAAACGCTGCGCTTCCCCAACCACCCCAAGGACGCGTCCTTCGGCGAGCGCGACGTGCCCTTCTCGCGCGACGTGTGGATCGAGCGCGACGATTTCGCCGAGGTGCCGCCCAAGGGCTGGAAGCGCCTGGTGCCCGGCGGCGAGGTCCGCCTGCGCGGCGCCGGCATCGTACGCTGCGACGAGGTGGTCAAGGACGCAGATGGCCGGGTGGTGGAGCTGCGCTGCACGCTCGATCCCGGGTCGCGCCCGGGCATGGAGGGCGCCAACCGCAAGGTCAAGGGCACCATCCACTGGGTCGGCGCCGCACGCGCGGTCGAGGCCGAGATCCGGCTCTACGACCGCCTGTTCTCGGTGCCCGATCCGGACGATGAAAGCGATGGCCGCACCTACCGCGCCCACATCAACCCCGACTCGCGCGTGTCCGTGCGCGGCTGGATCGAGCCGGCCGCCGCCGGTGCCGCGG
>JAEWOJ010000053.1 GCA_023399815.1 Pseudomonadota bacterium
CGGTCGACTCCCAGGCGAAGCTGGCCGCGCGCAGGCGGTCGTAGCCCTGCTCCATCTTGGTGGCCATCATCTCCACCGCGATGATCGCGTCGTCCACCAGCAGGCCCAGCGCCAGCACCAGCGCGCCCAGCGAGATCTTGTGCAGGCCGATGTCGAACTGGTGCATGACGAAGAAGGTCATCGCCAGCACCAGCGGGATCGACACCGCCACCACCAGCCCGGTGCGCAGGCCCAGCGAGAAGAAGCTGACCAGCAGCACGATCACCACCGCTTCGGTCAGCACCCGCACGAACTCGCCGACCGAATCCTCCACCGCATGCGGCTGGTCGGACACCTTGCGCAGCTGCATGCCGGCCGGCAGCGTCTTCTGCAGGCGCTCGAACTCGGCATCGAGCGTCTTGCCGAGCTTGATGATGTCGCCGCCGTTCTTCATCGCCACCGCAATGCCGATGGCATCCTCGCCCATGAAGCGCATCTTCGGCGAGGCCGGGTCGGCGAAGCCGCGCTTCACCTCGGCAATGTCGCCCAGGTGCACGGTGCGGTCGCCGGCGCGGATCGGGAAGGTACGGATGTCGTCGACCGACTGGAACTGCCCGGTCACGCGCAGCTGCACGCGGTCGCTGGGCGTCTCGAACCAGCTGGTCGGGGCGATCGCGTTCTGCTCGGCCAGCGCCTGCTGCACCTGCTGCATCGACACGCCCAGCGTGGCCAGCTTGGTGTTGGACAGCTCGATCCACACCTTCTCGTCCTGCAGGCCGATCAGGTCGACCTTGCCGACGTCGGCCACCCGCTGCAGTTCCAGCTGGATGCGGTCGGCGTAGTCGCGCATCAGCGCGTAGTCGAAGCCCTTGCCGGTCAGCGCGTAGATGTTGCCGAAGGTGTCGCCGAACTCGTCGTTGAAGAACGGCCCGACCACCTCGGCCGGCAGCTGCGAACGGATGTCGCCGACCTTCTTGCGCACCTGGTAGAACAGTTCCGGCACGTCCTTCGAGCGCATCGAATCGCGCGCCATGAAGATCACCTGCGACTGCCCCGGCCGCGAGTACGACTGGATCGACTCGAACTGCCCGGTGTTCATCAGCGCCTTCTCGATCGGCTCGGTGACCTGCCGCGACACCTGCTCGGCGGTGGCACCCGGCCATGCGGTCTGCACCACCATCGCCTTGAACGTGAACGGCGGGTCCTCGGACTGGCCGAGGTGCTTGTAGGACCAGGCGCCGATGACCGCCATCGCGATCATCATGAACAGCACCAGCGGGCGGTTGTTGAGCGCCCATTCGGAGAGATTGAAGCGGCGCATGCGCTTACTCCTTCCCTGCCAGATGGGACAGCCGCACCCCCACCACAGCGCGAGCGTCGCCCCTCATCCCGTTCCCTTCTCCCCAGGGGAGAAGGGCGAAGGTGCCATGCGCGAATCTCCTCGACAGGTTCATCGTGCAACCTCCTGTTCCGACTTCGGCATCTTCAGGTCGATGGGCTTGTTGGCCCGGTCCACCGCCGTCACCGGCTGGCCTTCGCGCAGCAGGTGGCCGCCGGCGGCGACCACCCAGTCGTCGGCCTTCAGCCCCGACAACACCGGCACGCTCTCCGCTCCATAGGCGCCGAGCGTCACCTCGCGCAGGTGCAGCGTGCCCTTGGCCGTGTCCACCACCCACACGGCAGCCTGCTGCTGCGACTTGCCCGGCTGCACCGCGGCCAGCGGCACGCTCAATGCGCCGTTCCCGGCATGGGCGACGTACGCGCGTGCGCTCTGCCCCAGTTCCACCGCGTCCAGCGCTTCCGGCGCCAGGCTCACCCGGGTCGCATAGGTGCGCGCCTGCGCGTCGGCGGCCGGCGCGATCTCGCGGATGGTGCCGGGCCAGCGCTTGCCGGGCTGGTTCCACAGTTCCACGTCCACCGCCTGCCCCACCGCGAAATCGCGGATGCTGCTTTCCGGCAGGGCGATGGCGACCTCGCGGGCGCCGTCGGCGGCCAGCGTATAGATGGTCTGGCCGGCGGCGACCACCTGCCCGGCCTCGGCCTGGCGGCTGGCGATCACGCCGTTCCCGGGGGCGCGCAGCTGCGCGTAGCCGGCCTGGTTGCGCGCCACGTCCAGGTTGGAGCGGGCCGCATCGGCCTGGCCCTGCGCCGCCTTCAGCGCGGCGGTCTGCGCATCCAGCGCCGAGCGGCTGACCAGTTGCTGTCCGGCCAGCGCGGCATAGCGCTTCTGCTCGTCGCGCGCCCGCACCAGGTCGGCCTCGGCCGCGGCGTACTGCGCCTGCGCCGCGCGCGCCTGCAGCGCGTAGTCGGCCACGTCCAGTTCGGCCAGCAGCTGGCCCTTCTTCACCCGCTGGCCGACGTCGACCTCGCGCCGCAGCAGGTTGCCGGCCACCCGGAACGACAGGGCCGTTTCCTCCCGCGCCCGTACTACGCCCGGATAGGCGGTGACGGCCACGTCGCCGCCGCCGGGATGGACGACCAGGACCGGGACGGCATGTGCGGGGGCGGGCTCCGGCTCGCCGCAGGCGGCCAGCAGGGCCATCAACAGGGAACCGCCAATCCATCGAGCAGTATTCATTGGGAAAGGTCGCAGTGGGGAGGGAGGGGATGGCGGCTGTCGCCGTCATTACTGAACGATGCGGTATAGTATAAATACAAAACCAATTGGTCTAGTATTAGCGCATGTCCTCGCATCGCCCCTCCAACACTCCAGGCAAGGCCACCGCGCGCGGAGCCGGCCCGGGCCGCCCCAAGGACCTGGGCAAGCGCGCCGCGATCCTGGAAACCGCCAAGGAAATGTTCATCGAGCTGGGTTTCAACGGCGTGAGCATGGACGGCATCGCCGCCGGCGCGGGCGTCTCCAAGCTCACCGTCTACAGCCATTTCGGCGACAAGGAGACCCTGTTCACCGAAGCGGTCCAGGCCAAGTGCGTGGAGATGATGCCGGACGAGCTGTTCGTGACCGACAGCGAGGGCCCGCTGCGCGACCAGCTGCTGGGCATCGGCCATGCCTTCTTCGCCCTGGTCAGCAGCGACGCGGCCATCGCCACCCAGCGCATGATGCTGACCCCGGACACCGACGACCGGATCCGGGAGATGTTCTGGCAGGCCGGCCCGCAGCGCACCGAGACGGCGCTGTCCGAGTTCCTCGGCGCCCGCGTGGCCCGCAGCGAGCTGGCGATCGACGACCTGCAGCTGGCCGCGCGGCAGTTCTTCTGCCTGATCAAGGGCGAGCTGCACGCGCACATGATGTGCGGGCTGTGCCCGGCCCCGGAGCAGCGCGACGCCGACGCGCACATCGCCACCACGGTCGACTTCTTCCTCCGCGCCTATGCGCCCCGCCCCTAACCTGAACGAACCGGAGGTCGTGATGACTTCCGGCACTGCGGACCCGCCGCGGGCACGGCGATGCTTGCCGCGCACTGCCCGCGCCAACCGGTAAAATGGCCGGCCCACTGCGCCGGATTGACGAGACCCCATGACGATCGATTACTCCCACGCCCGCGAACTGATGGTCGAACAGCAGGTACGTCCCTGGGACGTGCTCGACCTGCGCGTGCTGGATGTCCTGGCGCGGCTGCCGCGCGAAGCCTTCGTGGCCGAATCGCACAAGGCGCTGGCCTATGCCGATATCGAACTGCCGCTGGGCCACGGCCAGAAGATGATGAAGCCGGTCGTCGAAGGCCGCATGCTGCAGGCGCTGGACCTGCAGCCGGGTGACGAGGTCCTGGAGATCGGCACCGGCAGCGGCTTCATCAGCGCCTGCCTGGGCGAACTGGCCCGCGAGGTGCTGAGCCTGGAAATCCAGCCGGAACTGGCCGAACGCGCGCGCCGGAACCTGGATGCCGCCAAGCTCGGCTCCAACGTGCGCATCGAGGTCGCCGACGCCCTGCAGTGGCAGACCCAGCGCCAGTTCGACGCCGTCTGCGTCACCGGCGCGGTGGATGCCGTGCCGGCGCACTTCCTGAAGTGGCTGCGCCCCGGCGGCCGCCTGTTCGTCGTCCGCGGCCGTTCGCCGGTGATGGAAGCCACGCGGATCATGGCCGACGGCAGCGCCGAATCCCTGTTCGAAACCGACATCGCCTACCTGCAGGGCGCCGCCCCGGCCCCGCAATTCCAACTCTGATCTGATACGTACAAGGAAGCCGCAATGATCCGCCGATCCCTCGCCCTTGCGCTGGCTGTCACCCTCTCGCCGATGGCCGCCAACGCCGCCGACCTGCTGCAGGTCTACGAAATGGCCCGCAACGGCGACCCGCAGCTGGCCTCCGCCGAATCGAACCGGCTGTACACCAAGGAAGGCCAGGTGCAGGCGCGTGCGGCCCTGCTGCCGTCGCTGGGCGGCACGGCCTCGCTGAACCGCACCCGCACCTCGCTGGAAGGCGTCAGCGGCTCGACCACCTCCACCGCGCGCCGCTACGGCGTCAGCGGCGAGCAGACCCTGTTCAACTGGAGCCAGTTCGCCAACCTGCGCGCGCAGCGCGAGATCAGCAAGGCCGCCGACTTCGACCTCGAATCGGCCAACGACGACCTGATCGTGCGCACCGCGACCACCTACTTCAACGTGCTGGTGGCGATCGAATCGCTCAGCGCCGCGCAGACCAACGAGGCCGCGGCCAAGAAGCAGTTCGACTACGCCGACAAGCGCCTGGAAGTGGGCCTGGCGCCGATCACCGACGTGCACGAAGCCCGCGCCCAGTACGACCAGGCCCGCGCCAACACCATTCTCGCCCGCAACACCCTGGCCGACGCCTACCAGGCGCTGAGCGAACTGACCGGCCAGCCGGTGCAGGGCCTGCGCAGCCTGCCGGAGGACTTCCGTCCGGAACTGCCGGCCAACCGCGGCGACGTCGACAGGCTGGTGGCCGACGCGATCGCGCAGAACCCGGCGCTGAAGGCGCAGGAGCTGAAGGTCAACGCGGCCGAATCCGGCGTCTCGGCCGCCCGCGGCGGCCACTACCCGACCCTGTCGCTGGGCGGCAGCTGGGGCAAGAGCGCGAACTGGGGCGACAGCGTCGGCGCGTCGTCTTCCGGCCCGGATGCGACCACCAACTCGATCGGCCTGACCCTGAACGTGCCGATCTTCGCCGGCGGCGCCACCCAGTCCTACGTGCGCCAGGCCCTGGCCCAGCGCGACATGGCCCAGGACAGCTACGAGCAGCAGAAGCGCGCGCTGGACCGCAACACCCGCAATGCCTACCAGGCCGTCGTGGCCGGCATCAGCGAAGTGGAAGCGCGCCGCCTGGCCGTGGTGTCCGCGCAGAGCGCCTACGACGCCTCGCAGGTCGGCCTGGAAGTCGGTACCCGTACCGTGCTGGACGTGGTGCAGAACCAGCGCACCCTGTTCCAGGCCAAGCTCGACTACGCGCAGGCCCGCTACACCTTCCTGCTCAGCCGCCTGCAGCTCAGCCAGGCCATCGGCGGGCTGGACGTGGCCGAGGTGCAGGACGTCAACCGCCTGCTGACCCAGGACGCCGAAGCACAGCTGGCCCCGGGCAGCATGCAGTAATCCCGCCACTTCATCGGCGTGGAAACGGAAAGGCGGGCCTCGGCCCGCCTTTTCCATGTGCGCCATCGGTTGGATGCGGCAGCTGGGCGTAACCGTGGGAGCGTTGCCGGCAACATCCTGGCGGAGCATCGCCCCGCTCTGCAGGAAGCGGTTGCTTCAATGTCCGGCAGCCTTGCCGGCAGGGCCCCGCTACTCGGGGGCCGGCAGGCGCGGCCCGATCAGTTCCAGCGTCCGCTGCAGCGCGCCGCGGCCATTGGCGACCAGTTCGGCGCCCGCCGCGATCATCCGCTCGCGCGCCGGCGCATCGCCCAGCAGGTGGATCAGCTCGTCGCCCAGTTCCGCGACGTCGTCACGGATGCACAGCGCCCCGGCCTCGTTCATCCGCCGCGAGATCTCGGCGAAATTGTGCAGGTGCGGACCGGTGATCACCGCCGTGCCCATCGCCGCGGGCTCCAGCAGGTTGTGCCCGCCGATGGCCTGCAGGCTGCCGCCGACGAAGGCCACCTGCGCGCAGGCGAAGAACGGCATCAGCTCGCCCAGCGTGTTGATCACGAACACCTGCGTGTCCGCCTCCGGCCAGCGCTCCGCGCTGCGCGTGGCCACGCGCCAGTCCTGCGCCCGCGCCAGCGCCTCGGCCTTGCCGAAGCGCTCCGGATGGCGCGGCGCCCACAGCAGCAGCGCATCGGGATACCGCTCCAGCACGCGCGCATGGAGGTCGATGACCGCCTGTTCCTCGCCCTCGTGGGTGCTGGCGGCGATCCAGGTCACGCGCCCGGCGGGCACATGCGCGTGGAAGGCGGCGAGCGTTTCCGCCGGGTCCGGCGGATGGATGTCGAACTTCAGGTTGCCCAGCGCGCAGACCTGCGCTTCCCGCGCTCCCAGCACGACGAAACGGCGCGCATCCTCGCGCGACTGCGCGGCCACGCAGGTCACCGTGCGCAGCGCGCGCCCGACCAGCGGCCGCAGCAGGCGATAGCCCTTCAGCGAGCGGGCCGACAGGCGCGCATTGAGGATGTAGACCGGAATCCCGCGGTCGCGGCAGCCGAACAGCAGGTTCGGCCACAGTTCGGTTTCCAGGATCAGCGCCAGGCTGGGATGGAAGTGATCGAGGAAGCGCCCGGCGCTGCCGGGCACGTCGTAGGGCAGGTAGACGTGGTCCACCGCGTCGCCCCACAGCGCGCGCACTCGCTGCGACCCGGTCGGGGTGATGGTGGTGATGACCCAGCGGATGTCCGGCCGCTGCCTGCGCAGGGCGTCCACCACCGGCGCGGCGGCATTGACCTCGCCCACCGACACCGCGTGCAGCCAGACGCAGGGCCGGTGCCCGCTCTCCGGGTACGAGGCGTAGCGCTCGTCCCAGCGCTTGAAGTACTCGCGCACGCGGAAGCCGCGCCATACCAGGTGATAGACGGTGATGGGCAACAGCAGGTACAGCAGGGCCGAGTACAGGCCCCGCAGCAGCAGTTCGATGGGATCCTTGCGCATGCGGCGAGGATACCGAGGAGCGAGGAACGAGTGGAGAGGAACGAGAAACGAGTGAGAGCAACAGCCTCGGCACATCCGCTTCTATTCGTTCCTCGTTCCTCTCCACTCGTTCCTCATTAGAATCCCCCCATGTCCGATTCGCCCACCACCGCCACCCGCCCGTCGCTTTGGCGACCACGCCACTGGCCGACCTTCGCCTGGCTGGCGCTGGCCGTGCTGGGCGCGCGCCTGCCCTGGTTCCTGCAACGCGCCATCGGCCGCGGCATCGGCTGGCTGGCGCTGCACCTGGCCGGCACCCGCCGGCGCGCGGCGGAAGTGAACATCCGCCTGTGCTTCCCCGAGCAGGACGAAGCGTGGCGCCAACGCCTGCTGCGCGACAGCTTCGACGCGCTGGGCGTAGGCATCTTCGAATTCGCGCGCGCATGGTGGGGCGGCATCGACGCGATCCGCCCGCAAGTGGAGCTGGAAGGCCTCGAGCACCTGCAGGCGCTGCAGGCCGAGGGGCGCGGCGTGCTGCTGGTGTCCGGCCACTTCACGACCCTGGAAATGTGCGGCCGTCTGCTGTGCGACCACGTGCCGCTGGCCGGCATGTACCGCCGCTACCGCAACCCGGTGATGGAGTGGGCGGTCAAGCGCGGCCGCCTGCGCTATGCCCGCGCGATGTTCGCCAACGAGGACATCCGCGCCACCGTGCGCCACCTGAAGAAGGGCGGCTTCCTCTGGTATGCGCCGGACCAGGACATGCGCGGCAAGGATTCGGTGTTCGTGCCCTTCTTCGGCGTGCCGGCTTCCACCATCACCGCGACCCACCAGTTCGCGCGCCTGACCGGCTGCGCCGTGGTGCCGTACTTCCATCGCCGCGAAGGCGGGCGTTACCTGTTGAGGATCGCCCCGCCCCTGCCGGACTTCCCCACCGACGACGCCGTCGCCGACACCGCGCGCGTCAACGCCGCCATCGAGGACATGGTGCGCGAGGCGCCGGACCAGTACCTGTGGATCCACCGCCGCTTCAAGCGGCAGCCGGAAGGCCGCAGCCGCTTCTACGAGCGGAAGGGCTGAGCCGCGACGCGCTGCTCCCCGGGCTCGGCCAGCAGCGCACCGGCGAACAGCGCAGCCAGCAGCAGGGTCAGGCCGCCCCAGAACGCGGAATAGAACGCCAGGTGGGTGTTGAACGGGAATACCGTCACCGCCAGCGCGAGTGTCGCCGGACATGCGCGCACGCGCGCCGCGTCGTCGGCATAGCGCCAGGCGCGCCAGGCCATCGCCGCGCCGGCCAGCCACAGCAGCAGGCCCAGCACGCCGGTCTCGGCCAGGATCTCCAGCACGATCTGGTGCGCATGGAAGGCCGGGCCCTCGCCCCAGGCGGCATGCTGCCCGGGGGCCGGATCGCACTGCGGATACGCGTTGCGGAATTCCCGCGCGCCCACGCCGTTGAGCGGATGCTCGCGCACCATGCACAGCGCGGCCGACCAGATCTGGCCGCGCCCTGACAGCGCGGCATCCACGCCGGTGGCATCGCCGCTCATCGCCAGCGTGGTGCGCGCGACGCGCTCGCGCACCTGCGGCGACACGCCCGCCAGCAGCACCGCGCCCAGGACACCGGACAGCAGCGCCAGCGCCATCCATTTCCTGCCCAGCAGGTGCCAGCCGGAAAACAGCAGCACCAGCGCATAGGTGATCCACGAGGCGCGCGAGCCGGCCAGGACGATCACCACGCCGACCGGCAGCGCCGACAGCAGCCAGCCCCAGCGTCCCCAGCGCATCGAGGCGGCGAACAGCAGGAACGGCGAGACGCTGGCCAGCACCTGGCCGAATTTCAGGTTGCAGGGACCGAACACGCCGCTGAGCCGGTCCGCCACGGCCACTTCCTCGGCACTGCACAGGCCATGGCCGCTGAGCAGCCACTTGAGCTGGTCCATCGACCAGAACAGGGGGCTGGTGCCGACGGCGGCCTGCGCCAGGGCATCCAGCACCCACAGGCCGGTGACGACCGCCAGGCCGGCGAAGGTGGCGCGGCGCCGCGCTTCGGTTGCCACCGCGATGGCGACCAGCCACATGAAGGGCAGGTAGCGCAGCCCCGCGGCCGCCCGGCTCCAGGCCCTGGACGGATCGACCGTGCCCACCGCGGACACCAGCTGCGGCAGCCAATAGGCGAAGAACAGCACGCTGGTCAGCGCCCAGGCCGGCACGCTGAGCAGTGGGCGGATATCGCCCTTCAACCGCAGCTGCAGCAGGCGGAAGGTGGTGAACAGCGCCCCCAGCACCAGCACCGCCTCGGCGATGCCCGGCGCCGGCCACAGCGCGACGAAGGCGATCACCCAGGCCGGCGCCCATCTCCCCGGGAAAGGGGCGGAAAGCCGCATGGAGGAATCAACCGACGAGTTCGCCATAGGTATCCAGCGTCGCGCGCTGCATTGTCTGCAGGGTGAAAGGTATCCGTCGCGGCAGCGACGGCGGATGCTGCAACAGTTCCCGGGCGCGTGCCGCCAGCGCCGCACCGTCGCCCGGCGCGACGGCGCCCGAGGGCTGCAGCTCGGCCAGCAGCTCGCCCACCCCGCCATGGCTCCAGCCCAGCACCGGCCGGCCCACGGCCAGCGCTTCCAGCACGGTGCGGCCGAAGGCCTCGGGCTTGTCCGACAACTGCAGCACCAGGTCGCTGGCCGCATAGGCCTGGGCGATCTGCACGGTCGGCGCGGTGATGGCGAGGGCGTCGGCGACATCCAGCGTCGCGGCCAGCTGTTCGAGTTCGCGCACGTAGGCCTCGCGCCCGGGCTCGCGGGCGCCGGGCATCCACAGCCGCGCGGGCAGGCCCTGCCCGCGCAACGCCGCCAGCAGCCGCAGGGCATGGACGTGTCCCTTGAGGCGGGTGCCGCGGCCGGGCAGCAGCAGCAACGGACCGTCCCCGGCCAACGCCGGATGCTGCGCCGCCACCGCCAGCCGGGGGCGCCGGTCGGCGCGCGCCACGTGCGGAAACTGCGCCACGTCCACGCCGCGCGGGATCACCCGCAGGCGGCCGGGATCGGTGGCCGGATAATGCGCCAGCAGGTAATCGCGCACTGTCTTCGACACGCAGATCACCCGCTCGCCGCTGGCCATGATGGCGCTGTAGCGGCCCGGCGAATTCAGGCCGTGCATGGTCGTCACCCAATGCGGGCGCCGCCCTTCCGGCAGCCCGCGCAGGGCGTGCCAGCCCAGCCAGGCCGGCAGCCGCGAGCGCGCATGCACGATGTCGGCACCGGTCTCGGCGAACAGCCGGCGCAGCGCGACCACGTGCCGCAGCGTCAGCAGTGATTTGCGCCCGATGTCGAGGGCAAGATGCTCGGCGCCGCTGTCCAGCAGCGGCTGGACCAGCCGGCCGCCGGCCGAGACCACGATGGCGCGGTGCCCCGCGTCCACCAGAGCCTGGGCGATTTCCAGCGTCGAGCGCTCCACGCCGCCGGAGTGCAGTGCCGGCAGCAGCTGCACCACGGTCAGGCGGCGCATCGTGGCGTTCAGTCGACCAGCACGAACACCGCGCCGCAGTAGGGGCAGGCGGCTTCGCCGTTGGGCTCGTTCTCGATCGGCAGGTAGACCCGCGGATGCGAATTCCACAGCGCCATCTCCGGCGTCGGGCAGCTCAACGGCAGGTCGGCGCGGTGTACGGTGTAACGCTTCTCGGCGTTGGCGGGCGCGGTGGCGGTATGGCTCATGGCGGCATTCGTGCGGGAAAAACGGGACCGGCCAATTCTAGCAGCGGCGGGCCGGGCCGGATGCCCCAAGGCCGGTCACCGCCAACTGCCGGCAGGAGCGCATGGGCTTTCCCGCCGCCGTCGGCCCAGCCGGATTTCCTCAGGAAAGCATGCCCAGAAGCCCGCCAACCCCGATCCCGACCACGGTGCCGACGAACAGGCCCGCCAGGAACTGATGGCGCAACGGATCCGATACGCCCCGCGCGCTTTCGTCATCCGGAATCTTCTTGAACATGCCTCTCGTCTCCGATTGAACCGCAAACCTGCAGGGAAGGACCGGCACCCTTCCGGACCACCCATGACCCCGATGGGGCAGGCGCGGCCGGGGAAGCCGGAGCTTCCGCGGCCAGACCTCCCTGTTCGCATCCCGATCTCCATGCCCGGCAGGAGCGACTCCCCTCGCTCCTGCCCGCAACGCCGCCATGACGACGGAGTCTCTCGGTAGCTCTGCCTGCTTCATGCCGATTTCACTCGATGGGCGCGCCCGGCGTAACTGTCAGAATTGACAGGTCCCCTCCGTCTCCCGGGAATGGCGGGACGGGCGTCCGGCCAGCTCGATCCAGCAGGCGAAGGTCGGATGCCCTTCCAGCATCACCGGCGGCGCGGCACGGTGGACATGGAAACCGGTCCGCCGCAGCAGGCGCTCCATCGCCAGCGGCGACACCGTGATGAGCCGCTTGCCGCCCCGGCTTTCGACGTAGTCGGCGGCCAGCTGCAGGATGTCCACCGCCAACGCGGACGGCCGTAGCGCGGAGATGCCGGTACGCGCGCCGCGCAGGTCCATCACCGCGAAGCGCGACAGTTCCCACACCTCCGTCGAGCACGGCGGGGCTTGGCCGTTCATCAGCTGCGGGAACATCTCGCCCAGCAGGTAGGGGCCGGTGGTCGGCAGCAGGCGCGCGTAGCCGACGATGTCGTGCCGTTCGTCGCGGACGATCACGTGCACCGTTTCCGGCCGGTCGAACCTGTCGCGCTCGATTCCGGGCGGCGTGTCCATCCGCCAGCCCAGCGTTTCGATGAATACCCGGTAGCGGTACTGGCCCAGCGCCTCGTTGAGGAGCGGCGGCAGGCTGTCCGCACTTGCGAGGATGAATTCCATGACGCATTTCCCTGTTCCTGTGGATGGGAAACGAGTCTTGCAATGCAGCACAGGCCTGATAACTGTCAGGATTGACAGGTCATGCCGGGTGTTTCAGCAGGGATCCGCCGCGTCCATGCGGACGGCGTGCCACCCCGACGAGAGCCTGCTTTGCAGGCGGAAATCAGCGAAGGCCGATGGCATCCAGCACCACCGGTTTCCAGTCCAGTGCCTCGACCAGCTGCCTCAGGCAACGCGCCGTGTGGTCAGGCCCGACATCCCTGCCCTGTTCGTCCACCAGCATGACGTTGCTGCGCGGGGCATCGCGGCAGGCCGCCGAGACCGGCCTCGCCAGCGTATCGATGTGCCAGTCCCACCCCACCGAAACGGCCGGGGTGGATGCGCTGCTCCATTCGGTATAGCCACGGATGGCCGAATGGACCGCACCGGCGGCGCCGCCCCGGCATTCTTCCTCGTCCAGCCCCGAAACCAGGTGCACGAGCCGGATCTGGTCCAGCGCTCCCCGGTGGAGACGGATGTAACCATCGTCGTCAGTCTTTATCATGCAGCCCTTGGCGGCACAGGCAACAGTGGCCCAAGGCGCAGGGCCAGGGGGACTGCGCAAATCTAGATGCATGGCGCATGTACTGGAAACTGTCAGTACTGACAGTCGTGCCGCGCCGGCGCGGCGACGCGGTTCATCGAGGGTGTAAATGGAGGCGTGGAAGGAAGACCAACTCAACGCCCTGCTGACCCCCGGCGGCCAGGAGGACCTGTTCGGCGTCGTCGCCGGACTGGTGCGTGCGTTGGGCTTCGAGTACTGCGCCTACGGCATGCGCGCGCCCCTGCCGCTGGCGCAACCGGAGATCGTGATGCTCAACGACTACCCGGAGGCCTGGCAGAAGCGCTACCAGGACAACGCCTACCTGCAGGTCGACCCCACCGTGCGGCAGGGGGCGGCATCGCTCGATGCCTTCGCCTGGTCGAACGCGGGCGATCCGCTGGACCCGGCGGCCGCCTTCTGGGAGGACGCGCGCCTGCACGACATCACCTGCGGCGTGTCGCTGCCGGCGCTGGCGGCGAACAGCGTCCGCGGCATGCTGACCGTGACCCGCGGCGGGGAGAAACTCGGCGACCAGGAACTGCACGCGCGCTGGCCCCAACTGGTCTGGCTGGGCCAGGTCGCCCACCACGGCCTCGCGCGGCAGATGCTCACGCGCTGGCGCGAGACCTCGCGCGAGGCCCTGAGCGCACGCGAGATCGAGATCCTGCGCTGGGTCGCCGAGGGCCGCACCAACCGCCAGATCGCCGCCCGCCTCAACATCACCGAGCGCACGGTCAACTTCCACCTGAACAATGCGATGGCCAAGCTCGAGGTCGGCAACCGCACGGCCGCGGCCGTGCGCGCGGTGGTGCTGGGCATCCTCGCCTGATCCACCGCCGGTCCGTCCGGCGCTGGCAACCACGCCCCATGGATGCGACAAGGCCGGCATAGGCCGGCCTTGTCGTTGTTGCCGCCGAAGCGCCGCTCAGCCGCCGCGCTCGGCGTCCATCTGCCTGCGGATCTGCGCATCGACCGCGGCGATGGCGGTCATGTTCAGCACGCGGCGCGAGCTGGCGCTGCTGGTGAGGATGTGCACCGGCTTGGAGATGCCCATCAGGATCGGGCCGATCGCCACGCCGTCGGTGAACACGCGCACCAGGTTGTAGGCGATGTTGGCCGCTTCCAGGTTGGGCAGCACGAACAGGTTGGCGCGGCCCTTGAGCGTGCTGTTGGGCAGCAGCTTCTCGCGCAGCGCCTCGTCCCACGCGGTGTCGCCCTGCATCTCACCGTCCACGTTCAGACGCGGGTTGCGCTTGAGCAGCTGCTCGCGCACCTGGCGCATCTTCAGCGCATCCTTGGAGTCGTGGCTGCCGAAGTTGGAATGCGACAGCAGCGCCACCTTCGGCTCGATGCCGAACAGCTTCATGCGGTAGGCCGCCTGCAGCGTGGATTCGACGATCTGCTCCACGCTCGGGTCTTCCTGCACGTGGGTATCGACGAAGAAGAACACGCCCTGCGAATTGATCACGCCGGTCATCGCCGAGGTGGAACTGACCCGCGGTTCCAGCGGGATCACGCTTCGCACGTAGCCGAGCTTCTTGTGGAAGCGGCCAACCACGCCGCTGAGCATGGCGTCGGCCTCGCCGCGCGCCACCATCACCGCGGCGATCAGGGTCGGGCGCGAGCGCAGCAGGTTCTTGGCCGCGGCCACCGTGACGCCGCGGCGGCCGGTCTTCTCGTGGTAGTACTGCCAGTAATCGTTGAAGCGCGGGTCGTCGTTGATGTTGGTGATCTCGAAGTCCACGCCCGGCTTCATGCGCAGGCCCAGGCGCTCGACGCGCGACTCGATCACATCCGGGCGGCCGATCAGGATCGGGAAGGCCACGCCCTCGTCGATCACGTTCTGCACCGCGCGCAGCACAACTTCCTCCTCGCCCTCGGCATAGACCACGCGCTGCTTGTCGGCGCGCGCCTGGTCGTAGACCGGCTTCATGAACAGGCTGGTGCGGTAGACGAACTGCGCCAGCTTCTGCCGGTAGGCCGCCATGTCGTCGATCGGACGCGTCGCCACGCCCGAATCCATCGCCGCCTGGGCCACGGCCGAGGACAGCTCCACCAGCAGGCGGCGGTCGAACGGGCGCGGGATCAGGTAGTCGCGACCGAAGCTCGGGGTGTCGCCGCCGTAGGCCGCGCCCAGGTCGGAGGCTTCCTTGCGCGCCAGCGCGGCGATCGCGCGCACGCAGGCGACCTTCATTTCCTCGTTGATGCCGGTGGCGCCGACGTCGAGCGCGCCGCGGAACAGGTACGGGAAGCACAGCGCGTTGTTGACCTGGTTCGGGTAGTCCGAGCGGCCGGTGCCGATGATCGCGTCCGGGCGCGCGGCGCGCGCCAGCTCCGGCATGATTTCCGGAGTCGGGTTGGCCAGGGCGAAGATCACCGGGTCCGGCGCCATGGTCTTGACCATCTCGGCGGTGAGGATGCCCGGCGCCGACAGGCCGAGGAAGATGTCCGCGCCCTCGACGATCTCGGCCAAGGTGCGCTTGTCGGTGTCGCGCGCATAGCGCGCCTTCTCCGGGTCCAGCCCCTCGCGCCCGCTGTAGATCACGCCGTCGCGGTCGAAGGCGAGCACGTTCTCCGGCTTCACGCCAAGCTCGACCAGCATGTTCACGCAGGAGATGCCCGCCGCGCCCATGCCGGTGGTGGCGACCTTGACCTCGCCGATCTTCTTGCCGGTGATGTCCAGCGCGTTGAGGATCGCCGCGCCGACGATGATCGCGGTGCCGTGCTGGTCGTCGTGGAACACCGGGATGTTCATGCGTTCGCGCAGCTTGCGCTCGACCACGAAGCATTCCGGCGCCTTGATGTCCTCCAGGTTGATGCCGCCGAAGGTCGGTTCCAGCGAGGCGATGATGTCGACCAGCTTGTCCGGGTCGTTCTCGTCCACCTCGATGTCGAACACGTCGATGCCGGCGAACTTCTGGAACAGCACGCCCTTGCCCTCCATGACCGGCTTGCCGGCCAGCGGGCCGATGTTGCCCAGGCCCAGCACCGCGGTGCCGTTGGAGATCACCGCCACCAGGTTGCCGCGCGCGGTCAGTTCGCTGGCCGCGGCCGGATCGGCCACGATCGCTTCGCAGGCATACGCCACGCCCGGCGAGTACGCCAGCGACAGGTCGCGCTGGGTCAGCATCGGCTTGGTCGCGGCGACCCGGATCTTCCCCGGCGGCGACATGCGGTGGTAATCGAGGGCGGCCTGCTTGAAATCTTCGTTGGACATCGAGGGGGGCTTGCTGTGGCTGAATGCCCGATTCTAGCGACTCGACGACGACATGAGCCGTTTCATCGGGGAGTGTATTCAGGACAGCGCGCCCGATTCGCCATGCTGCTTTGCAGCATTCCGCGGAAATATCCCGTCGTGGAGGCGCCTGGCTGCTGCACAGCGCCTCCCGCACAGGGGAAGATGGGGACCCGCTCCAGGTGACCCACCATGGATAGAAAACTGTTCCGGCGTGCGCCCGGCACGCTTCGCGGCAAGGGCCTGGGCGCCAGCGACGCCCCGCTGGCCGTCGCCGATGCGGGCCGGCAGGGCTGGTCGATCCTGCGCGAGCAGGTGAGCCTGCCGGCCGCGGTGCTGCGCCGCTCGGCGCTGTTGCACAACCTCGAATGGATGCGCCGTTTCGTCGCCGCCTACGGCGTGCGGCTCGCGCCGCACGGCAAGACCACGATGAGCCCGGAGCTGTTCCGCCTGCAGCTCGATGCTGGCGCCTGGGGCATCACCGTGGCCACCGCGCCACAGGCGCGCGAGGCCTGGCTGGCCGGCGCGCGCCGCCTCCTGATCGCCAACCAGCTGGTCGGCCCGGCCAACATGGCCATCGTCGCCGGGCTGCTGGAAACCGGCGATACCGAGCTGTTCTGCCTGGTCGACTCGGCCGACAACGCCGAGGCGCTGGGGCGCTGGTTCGATGCGCGCGGGCTGCGCCTGGATGTGCTGCTGGAGATCGGCGTGGCCGGCAGCCGCACCGGCGTGCGCGACGACGCGCAGGCGCAGGCAGTGGTCGCGGCCATCGCGCGCTGGCCACGGGCGCTGCAACTGGCCGGCGTGGAAGTCTACGAAGGCGTGGCGGCCGACGAAGCCGGCGTGCGCGCGGTCCTGCGCCGCAGCGTGGCGACCTTCCAGCGCCTGCGCGACGGCGGCGCCTTCGGCCGCGCGCCGGCGCTGCTGTCCGGCGCCGGCTCGGCCTGGTTCGACGTGGTCGCCGAGGAATTCGCGGCGCTGTCCGGCGATGCCGCGGCCGAGATCGTGCTGCGCCCAGGCTGCTACCTCACCCACGACGTCGGCGCCTACCGCCAGGCCGCGGCGCGCATGCATGCCGACAACCCCATCGCACGCCAGCTGGGCGCCAGCCTGCAACCGGCGCTGCACCTGTGGGCCTACGTGCAGTCGCGCCCGGAACCGGGCAGGGCCATCGTCGGGCTGGGCAAGCGCGATGCCGCCTTCGACGCCGGCTTCCCGGTGCCGGCGCTGCATTACCGGCCCGGCGCTGCGGCGCCCAGCGAAGCCGCGGCGCACTGGCAGGTCACCGCGATGATGGACCAGCACGCCTTCCTGCAGGTGCAGGCGGACGACGACCTGCGCGTGGGCGACATGCTGTGCTTCGACATCTCGCACCCGTGCCTGACCTTCGACAAGTGGCGCCACCTGCTGGTGGTGGACGACGACCACACCGTGGTCGACGCCGTTTCCACGCAGTTCTGATCCGCTGGAACCGCGGAACCGGCTGACGCGCTCCGGCCGATCGCCATACGAAGCGACGCGGTGGTGATGACGATGACCGCCGCGGGCCGCGGAACATGAGGCTGGCGCTGGGACGTTATCGGGACGACGATCCGCGCCCTCTGCCGGCGGCTGATCGCAGCGCGGCGTCCCGGTCCGCGCGCGGACCGCATCGCCCGCAAGCGCGCGCGGCGCCGAACCCGCTCCCGCCGCACGCGCAGCCGTGCGGCGCTGCCTTCGTCGCCGGGCATAACGGCCGGCTATGCCGGCGCCACCTTTTTTGACTGGCGCCATGCCCCTTTCCATGGCTATGGTGAACGTCCGCCCCGTCGCGGCGCGCTGGATTGGCCCATTCCGCTGGAAAACCGCCATGCCCGCCAACGCATCCACGCCGGTCGCGGCCGCCCTTCCCTCCCTCGATTGGCGGAAAACCCGCCGTCGGACATCAATCCGTCTGCCAACCGTCTTGCGGACGGGCCGGCTTCCGCCGGACTGCCCGTGGCGCCGTCCCCTCCCCCGTGCCGCGGCGCTACTCTCCCCGGGCAGTCCTTCCATGGTGGTGCCGGCCCTCCGCCGGGCGCTGCCCCCGAATCCTGCAATGGCAGGGCACGAGGTTCCGATCCGATGATCCAACTTGATGCCGTACAGACCGTCGCCTTCGGCGGATTGACCCTGTTCGCCGGTTACGCGCTGTGCCGGGCGATCCCGGTGCTGCGCCGCTACAACCTGCCCGAACCCGTCGTCGGCGGCCTGCTCGTCGCGCTGCTGGTGTGGTGGGCGCACTCGCGCGGCACCACCCTGTTCCAGCTCGACACCACCCTCAAGACGCCGCTGATGGTCGCCTTCTTCACCACGCTGGGCATCAACGCCAGCGTGCGCCTGCTGCGCATCAGCGGCCGCCAGGTGATGGTGTTCCTGCTGCTGGCCAGCGGATTCGCGCTGGTGCAGAACCTGGTCGGCATCAGCGTGGCGTGGCTGTTCGACCTGCATCCGATGTTCGGCGTGCTGGCCGGCTCGGCCACGCTCACCGGCGGCCCGGCCACCGGCATGGCGTTCGCGCCGCTGTTCGAGAAGGCCGGCCTGCACGGCGCCGAAACGCTGGCGATCACCGCGGCGATGGCCGGCATCATCTGCGGCGGCGTGGTCGGCGGCCCGGCCATCACCGTGCTGATGCGCCGCTTCCACATCCACGGCCCGAGCCGCGGCGGCGATGCCGGCGAAGAGGATGAAAGCATCCACGTGCACTTCGCCAGCGAAACGGCGCGCGAGTTCGACGCGCTCAAGAGCATCGTCGTGCTGCTGATGGCGATGTGGCTGGGCGCCTGGGTCAGCCAGGGCTTCGAGCGCATCGGCCTGACCCTGCCGTCCTACATCGGCGCGATGCTGGTCGGCGCGGCGGTGCGCAACCTCGACGACTACACCGGCCTGCTGCGGCTGTCGGTGCCGACCACCGAGCTGATCGGCAACATCTGCCTGGCGCTGTTCCTCGCGATCGCGCTGATGGACCTGCGGCTGTGGGAACTGGCCGGCATGGGCCTGCCGCTGCTGGTCAACCTCGCCGTGCAGGTGGCACTGGTGGCGCTGTTCGCGGTGCCGATCTACTTCATCATGGGCCGCGACTACGACGCGGCGGTTATGGGCGGTGGCTTCATCGGCTTCATGCTCGGCACCACCGCCAACGCCATGGCGGTGATGCGCCGGCTGGTGCAGCGCTACGGCGTGGCGCCGCGCGCCTTCCTGGTGGCGCCGCTGGTGGGCGCGTTCTTCATCGACTTCGTCAACGCGCTGATCATCACCGGCTTCCTCAACTTCTGGCCGCATTGACGCGGTTCCGGGGCTGGCTCTGATCCTGGAGCCAACCGCAGGTCGGGGCGATGCCCTCGACCTGCATGCTGGACATCGCGGGGCTTCGCCCGACCCTCATCCGCCCTTCGGCACCTTCTCCCGAGGGAGAAGGAAGCAGGCGGATATTCCGGGCCGACGACCGCGATCACTGCGCGGCCGTGCCGGCGCCAGGGCGGCGCGGGTCGGCCGCGCCCAGCACGCCGTCATCGCCGACCATCAGCATCTGCGTGCTGCCGATGGTCTCGTCGCTCTCGATGCGGTGGCCCATGCCGCGCAGCAGGCGCAGCGTGTCGGGGCTGAAACCCGGCTCCACCTGCAGCATGCCGCTGCCCATGTCCTGGTGGATGCGCGGCTGGTGGCCCGCCTCGGCGATGTTCATGCCGAAATCGACCACGTCGACGATCGTCTGCATCACCGTGCCGGGAATGGTGTTGCCGCCCGGGCTGCCGGTGACCATCCACACCTTGCCGTCGCGCAGCAGCAGGGTCGGCGACATGCTCGACACCGGCCGGCGCCCGGGCTGCAATGCGTTGGCGACCGCCGGCTGGCCCGGCTTGCCGGCCGCGGCCAGCTGCGCGCGCAGCGAGAAGTTGCCGATCAGGTTGCCCAGCAGGAAGCCGGTGCCCTCGGCCATTACCCCCGCGCCGAAATCCGAGCCCAGGGTGAAGGTGTTGCTGACCGCGTTGCCGTCGGCATCGATCACCGAGAAATGCGTGGTCTGCGGGCTTTCGTAAGGCAGGGGATCGCCCGCCGCCAGGGCGGTGGCATCCAGCGCGCGCTCGGGCGAGAACAGCTTCCAGCGCGCATCGGCATAGTCCTTGGAGACCAGCCCGCGTACCGGCGCGGCGATGAACGCCGGATCGCCGGCATGGCGCGCGCGGTCGGCCCAGGCCAGCTTGATCGCCTCGGCCATGGCGTGCAGCGCGGCCGCCGAACCGGCGCCCTGCGCGGCCAGGTCCTCGTGTTCGAGCAGGTTGAGCATTTCCAGCACGCTGGCGCCGCCACCGCTGGACGGCGGCATGGTCACCACCTCGTGACCGCGATAGGTGGTGCGCAGCGGCTCGCGTTCGACGGCGCGGTAGTCCGCCAGGTCGTCGCCGCCGATCAGCCCGCCGTGGCGCTGCATCGCCGCCACCAGCCGCTGCGCGATCGGCCCACGATAGAACGCGTCCTCGCCGTTGCGCGCGATCAGGCGCAGCGACCACGCCAGGTCGCGCTGGCGCAGGCGTTCGCCCTCGCCCAGCGCACGGCCGTCGGCATGCAGGAACACGCTGGCGCCGGCGGGACTGCGCGCCAGCCGCGCGCGGCCCCAGTCCAGCGCGAAGGCTTCGTCGCGGCTGAGCACCACGCCGTCGTCGGCCAGCGCGATGGCCGGCCGCAGCAACCGCGCCCACGGTAGCCGGCCGTACCTGCGGTGCGCCAGCGCCAGCCCGGCCACGGTGCCGGGCACGCCGGCCGCCTTCCAGCCCGCACTTTCGCCCTCGATGCGGCCGTCGGCGCCGACGAAGCGTTCCAGCGTCGCCGCCGCCGGCGCCATCGAGCGGTAGTCGATGGCGACGTCGCGGCTCCCGTCGGCCAGGTGCAGCAGCATGTAGCCATCGCCGCCGATGTTGCCGGCGCGCGGCAGCAGCACCGCCAGCGCGAAGGCCGTGGCCACCGCCGCGTCCACCGCGTTGCCGCCGTCGCGCAGCACCTGCGCGCCGATTTCGCTGGCGCGCTGGTTCTGGCTGACCACCATGCCGCGCTGGCCATGGTCGGGCTTGTGGATGGCCGGGTAGTTGAGCAGTTCGCGCGCCGGCGCGAATGTCGGCTGGAACAGGGCCAGCAAGGCGCACATCAGCAGCGCCATGCCACGGCGCGGAAGGACAACGAGGGATCGCAGGGTCATGCCTCTCTCCGTTTTGCGGTTCGCGGGCGAACGTACGGCCGGTCCTGCCAGCGGCGTGGCGGCGAGGGCGGCGGACGCACGGGTCCACGCCGCAGCATGGCCACCGCTCGCGGGTTTGTCCCGCACCTTTGCTGGCCCACGGTATAGCTGGCACGCATGGATGCAGCGCCGGCCGATGGCGTCGCGCCATCGCGCCTCCCATAGCTGCCGGTTAATGCCCTTGCCGCGAATGTGACGCCTGTGGCCGCGTGGCCGGCGGTAATCTGCCGCCATGCCGATGACCGCTCCTTGCGCGCCCTTCCCCATCGCCCGGCCGGCGCGCTGGCGCCCGGTCATCGGCGCGCTCCTGCTGTGCCTGCCGCTCCTGCTGGCCGCGTGCGGCACCCCGCCGGCGTCGCGCACGCCGCCCTCGTCCGCCACGGCGAAGACATCGCCGGCCATCGTCGTCGCCGCGCATCCGCTGGCGGCGCGCGCCGGCGCCGACGTGCTCGAACGCGGCGGCAGCGCCATGGACGCCGCCATGGCCGTGCAGTTGATGCTGGGATTGGTGGAACCGCAGAGCTCGGGCATCGGCGGCGGCACCGTGCTGCTGGCCTACGACGCCCGCAGCGGCCAGGTCAGCGGCTACATCGGCCGCGAGCAGGCGCCGGCGGCGGCCAGCCCGGGCCTGTTCGACGACGCCGACGGCCGGCCGTTGCCGCGCGCCGAGGCCATGCTCTCCGGCCGCGCCACCGGCGTGCCGGGCACCGTCGCCACCTTCGCCCTGGCGTTGCAGGCGCATGGACGGCTGCCGTGGGCGCGGCTGTTCGACGGCACCATCGCCACCGCCGAACGGGGCTTCGCCATCACCCCGCGGCTGGAACGGCATATCCATGGCCGTTTCCCGCAGGCGGCGACCGCCGACGTGCGCCGCTTCTTCGACGATGGCCACGGTGGCCTGCTGCGGGCCGGCGACACCCTGCACAACCCGGCCTACGCGGCCACGCTGCGCAGGCTGGCCGCGGGCGGCCCGGACGCGTTCTATCGCGGCGCGCTGGCCCAGGCCATCGTCGCCCGCACCGCCGAAGCGCCGCGCCCGGGCGCGATGACGCTCGACGACCTGGCCGGCTACCGCGCCGAAAAGGTGGCGCCGCTGTGCCGGCCGCTACGCGGCTACCGGCTGTGCACGCTGCCACCCCCGGCCAGCGGCGTCGGCCTGCTGCAGCTGATGGCGCTGCTGGACGGCACCGACATCGACCGCCGCGACGCCGACGATCCGCAGGCCTGGCTGCTGTTCGCCGAGGCCAGCCGGCTGATGTACGCCGACCGCGACCACTACGTCGGCGACCCGCGCTTCACCGACGTTCCGGTCGAAGGCGTGCTGGCCCCGGACTACGTGGACGCACGGCGCGCGCTGATCGGCGCACGCGCGTCGGCACGGGCGCCGCATGCCGGCACCCCGTCCGGCGCGCCGGCGCTCGCCAGCGACGCCACCGACGAGCCCGGCGGCACCAGCCATTTCGTGGTGGTGGACGGCGACGGCAATGCCGTTTCGGTCACCACCACCATCGAGTCGTTCTTCGGCTCCGGGCGCATGGTCGAAGGATTCTTCCTCAACAACCAGCTCACCGATTTCGCCTGGGACCACCACGACGGCCGCCCCGGCATGGCCAATGCCATCGCCGGCGGCAAGCGCCCGCGCTCGTCGATGTCGCCGCTGCTCCTGCTCGACGATCGCGGCCACCTGGCCGGCGCGCTGGGCTCGCCGGGCGGCTCGGCCATTCCCGCCTACATCGGCAAGACGCTGACCGGCCTGCTCTACTGGCACCTGCCGCTGGACCAGGCGGTGGCGCTGCCCAACCTCGTCGCGCGCGGCGACCGCTTCGATGGCGAAGCCGAGCGCTTTCCCGCGCCCCTGCGTACCGCGCTGAAGGAGCGCGGGGTGGATGTCCGCGCCGGTTCCGGCGAGGATTCCGGGCTGCACGGCGTGTTCCTGCGCGACGGGCGCTGGGAATGGGCCGCCGACCCGCGCCGCGAAGGCAGCGCCGCTTTCCCCCTTCCCCGGACTTCCGATGCCATCCGTTGAAACCCGTGACGAACCCGCCGGCGCCGGCGCCGACCTCGTCGTCCTCGGCGCCGGCGTCGTCGGCCTCGCCACCGCCTACGCCGCCGCGCGCCGCGGCCTGTCGGTGCTGCTGCTCGACCGCGCCGGCGGCCCCGCACAGGGCACGTCGTTCGCCAACGGCGCGCAGCTGAGCTATGCCTATACCGACGCGATGGCCGGGCCTTCGACGTGGCAGCAGCTGCCGAAGATGCTGTTCGGGCGCAACGGCCCATTCCGCACGCGCTGGTCGGCCGACCCGGATTTCTGGCGCTGGGGCCTGGCCTTCCTGCGCCAGGCCAACGGCGCGCGGCTGCACGCCAACACGCTGGCGACGCTGGAACTGGCGCTGGAATCGCGCATCGCGCTGCACGCGCTGCTGCAGCACCATCCCATCGCCTTCGACCATGCGGTGTCGGGCAAGCTGCACGTCTACCACGATGCCGCCGCGTTGCAGGGCGCCCGCGCGATGATCGCGCTCAAGCATCCGTTCGGCGTCGAGCAGCACCTGCTCGACGCGGCGCAGGCCATTGCCGTCGAGCCGGCGCTGGCCGCCCTGCCCGGCCTCGCCGGCGCGGTGCATTCGCCGCAGGAGGAAGCCGGCGACCCGTTCCTGTTCGGCACCGGCCTGCTGCGCGTGCTGCAGGACCAGTACGGCGTGCAGACGCGCTTCGGCTTCGACCTGCAGCACTTGGCGCGGCAGGATGGCGGCTGGCGCCTGCAACCGCGCGCCGGCGCGGCGGTGCAGGCACGCCGGCTGGTGGTGTGTGCCGGCATCGACGGCGCCGCGCTGCTGCGCCCGCTCGGCATCCGCGTGCCGCTGATGGCGATCAAGGGCTATTCGTTCACCGCGCCGTGCGGCCCGCACGCGCCGCATGCCAGCATCACCGACACCACGCGCAAGCTGGTGTTCTGCCGCCTCGGCGAGCGCATGCGCGTGGCCGGGCTGGCCGACCTCAACCACTGGGATCCGCGCCCGGCGCCCGCGCGCATGGCGCAGCTGATCGCGATGGCCCGCGCCTCGATGCCCGAAGCGGTGGACTACGGGCGCATCGAAAGTCGCTGGGCCGGCCTGCGCCCGGTCACGCCCTGGTCCTCGCCGGAAATCCGCAGCGTCGGCGGCGGGCTGGTCTGCAACCTCGGCCACGGCATGCTCGGCTGGACGCTGGCGATGGGCAGCGGCGAACGCGCCGTCGCCCTGGCGATGATGCGTTGACGCCGACGCAGCCGCCGTTCGCCAGCGTCGGCCGCATCCACTAGGATCGATCCATGCGCCTGCGCCAGATTGAAGTCTTCCATGCGGTCTACACCACCGGTTCGATCAGCGCCGCAGCGCGTGCCCTGCACGTCTCGCAGCCATCGGTGAGCAAGGTGCTGCACCACACCCAGCACCAGCTGGGGTTCGACCTGTTCAAGCTGGTGCGCGGGCGGCTGGTCGCCACCGACGAGGCGCACGCGCTGTTCGTCGAGGTCAAGGACATCTACGACCGCCTGCAGTCGCTGCAGAAGGCGGTGGGCAACATCCGCGACATCGGCGGCGGCCACGTCCGCCTGGCGGTGGTGCCCTCGCTCGGCCAGCACGTGGTGCCGGGCGCGATCACCGCCTACCGGCGCCAGCACCCGGAAGTCACCTTCGACGTGCAGACGCTCCATCACGGCGACCTGTTCCAGGCGCTGTACGAGCGCGAGTGCGACATCGCCATCGCCTACAACCCGCCGCAGCACCCGCGCATGCAGCGCCGCGTGCTCGGGCAGGGGCAGCTGATGCTGCTGTTCGACGTCGCGCAGTGGCCGGCGCCGCCGGCGCGGATTCCGCTGCACTGGCTGCAGGACCGCGACATGGTCGGGCTGGCCAGCAGCGGCCCGATCGGCGACCTGTTCGCCAGCGAGGTGGAGCACCAGGGCATCCGCATCCGCGAAGTGGTGTCCAACCAGACCTACTCGCTGGCCGCGGCGCTCACCCGCTGCGGCGCGGGCATGAGCGTGCTGGACGAATTCACCGCCCGCGCCAACGCCGGCGGCAGGCTGCTGGCGCGCCCGCTGGAGCCGGAAATCGACTTCCGGGTCGAATGCGTGTACCTGGAGGACCGCCCGCCTTCCAAGGCGGCCAACGAGTTCATCAAGCAGTTCCAGCGCAGCCTGGGCGACGTGCGGGACGCGACGGCGCGCGCCTGACCCCGCGACGGGCCCGGACGCGATCCACCCCAGCTACGGGCGGCGCAGGATCTTCGGGTTGGAACTGCCCCAGACCGTGTACTGGTCGGCCAGGATCACGCCGCTGAGCGCCTCGATCTCCGCCTGGGTGATCCGTTCCCCACCCTGCCCGCCGAACAGCACCACTTCGTCGCCGGCCTGCACGCCGGGGATGTCGGTCACGTCCACCATGGTGGTGTTCATGGTGACGTTGCCCACCACCGGGGCGCGCCGGCCGCGGACCAGCACGCTGCCCTTGTTTGAATAGGCGCGGCGGTAGCCGTCCGAATAGCCGACGGGAAGATTGGCCAGCAGCGAATCCCGCTGCAGGGTGAAGGTGCGGTCGTAGCTCACCGTGTCGCCGGCCGGAAAGGCCTGCACCGACGCCACCCGCGTCTTGAATGCGGCCACGTGCGCGAACGGCGGCTTGGGCGTGCCGCCATAGCCGTACAGCGCGCCGCCCGGGCGCACCATGTCCAGGTGCGACTCGGGAACGTGCTGCACGGCATACGAATTGGCCGCGTGCAGCAGCACATCCCCGCGCCGCAGCGCGGTGTGGCCGAACAGCCAGTCGGCCTGCCGCTTGAAGGCATCCACGCCGGCCAGCACGTCGGCCCGGTCCTCGGTGGGAAAGTGGGTCATCAGGCCGACGATCCGCAGGCCGTCGATGCCGGCCAGCGCCACGGCGTCGCGCCGTCCCTGTTCCGTGGCCAGTTCCAGTCCGTTGCGGCCCATGCCGGCCGAGTTCAGCGCCAGGTGCACCGGCAGCGGCCGTCGACGCTTGCCGGGCAGCGCCGCCATCGCCTGCGCCATGGCGAGGTTGCCCGCCAGTTCCTCCACCCGGTACGGCAGCGCCGCGTCGATTTCCTCCAGCGTCGCCGCACGCACGCGCAGTACCCGCCCCTTGTAGCCGCAGGCGCGCACCATGCGCGCCTCCTCGGTGCTGGCGATGCCGACGCAGGGAATGCCGGCGGCGACGATCCGCGGCATCGCCCGTTCGATGCCGATGCCATAGGCGTCGGCCTTCAGGATCGCGCACAGCCGCGCGCCGCCTGTCACCGCCGCCTGCACCCGCCGCAGGTTGTGGTCGAACACGTCCAGGTCGATCTCGATCCAGGCATTGGGCGCCACCACGCGCTGCCGTCCGGGCCTGCCGAGCAGCGGCGCGCAGTGCGCGTCGATCGATACGGCCAGCGCCGTGCCCATGGCCGCGGCGAGGAAGCCGCGGCGGCCCGGCGATGCGATGCGGGTGTCTGTCATGTCGCGTCCCGATGCCGCCGGCCGCCCGGCGGCAGGTGCTGGCGGAGTCAGTCGAAGCGGTATTCGACCTGCAGGTTGAACGAGCGGCCGCGCGGATCGGCCACGCGCGGCTCCCACGCCGCGCCGGAGGCGAAATCGACCTGGTGCGCGGTGAACGGCGGGTCCGTGTCGAGCAGGTTGCGCACCGCGAAGGTGAACTTGGCGTTCTCCAGGCCGGTCCAGCTCACGCTGTAGTTGTAGGTGATGTAGTCGTCGACGTCCGGGTTCCAGTTGGCCGGCGTGTAGAGGCCGCCTTCGACGCTGACCGGCTCCTCGTCCTTGTAGCCGGAGCGGTAGACCTGGGTCAGCATGTGCGCCCAGTCGCCGCGGGCCCAGCCGAAGCTCAGCGTGTGCTTCCACTTCAGCGGCAGGTTGTAGAAGCGCACGTACTCGCCCACCTTGTTGTCGCCATAGGGCTCGTTGGCCAGCGACTTCTCCTTGAAGGTGTCGATGTAGCTGCCGTTGAGGTTGACGTGCCAGCGGCCGCCGGCCAGCTCGCCGCCCAGGTTGGCGTCCAGTTCCACGCCGCGGGTCAGAGTGCCGCCGGAGTTGATGTAGCGCTGGTCGATCGCGGTGACCTTGCCGCTGCTGTCGCGGATCCAGTTGTCCGCGAACAGGGCGTAGTTGGCGGTCAGCGTCGCCAGGTTGGGCACGCGGATCGTGTTGGTGCGCTCGATCTCCCACCAGTCCAGGCTCAGGTTGAAGGTGTCGGTGGGCGAGAACACGAAGCCGATGCTCTTCTGCTCCGATTCCTCCGGCTGCAGGTCGGTCTTGCCACCGGTGATGATGACCGGCTGGATCAGGTCGCAGCCCGGGATCGTCGAGTTGACCGAGCCGCCGGGGCAGCTGGCCGGGTCGACCAGGTCGCGGCCGAAGTAGTCCACCCGGTTGACGCCGGCGAACAGCTTGGTGAACTCGGGCACCTTGAAGCCGGTGCTGTAGGCGCCGCGGAACGCCAGCGATTCGATCGGCTGCCACTTGAACGAGTACTTCGGGTTGGTGGTGCCGCCGAAGGTGTCGTAGCGGTCGTGGCGCACCGCCACGGTCACGTCCAGGGTATCGACGATCGGCAGGTACAGCTCCGCATAGACCGCCTTGACGTCGCGGCGCACCTTGGGCAGTTCGCTGGTCTCGTCGAATGGCGCCTGGTAGATGGTGTCGTAGTTGAGCGGCAGCCCGTCCAGCACCTGCACGCCGCCGAACTCGAACTCCTCGCGCCGCGCCTCCACGCCGGTCGCCAGCTGCGCCTCGCTGCCCCACAGGCTGAAGCCCAGGCCGCCGCTGAAGCTGGCGTCGAGCGTGGTGACGGTGGACTGCCCACCGTACAGGTGCACGCCGGTGGCCGACGCCGCCTGCAACGCGGCCACGCCTTCCGGACGCTGCTGCTGGCCCGGCATCAGGAACGGATTGAGCAGGCCGCTGCCGAGCACCGACCTGAGCCCGCTGGAGAAGTAGTAGCCGCCACGCAGCACCGACTCGGCCTTGCTCGACGCGCGCGACAGGCCCACGTCGTAGTCCCAGCTGCCGAGGCTGCCTTCCATCCCGACCAGCAGGCGATAGGACTTGCTGGTGGTCTCGATCCGGCGCGGGCCGCAGACCATGCAGCGCCAGCGATAGGGAATGGCGTTGCCGTAGACCAGGTCGTCGTTGCCGAAGTAACCGGCCAGCGCGCCATAGACCATGTCGTAGGTTTCCCGGGTATCCGCGTTCAGCGGGTACCAGGTGCCCGGGTCCATCACCGAGGTGGCCGATGCGCTGGAGGTGAGCTGCAACGGCTCGTATTCGCGCTCGGACTTCACCCGCGAGCCCATCGCCTCGGCGTAGAGGCGCTGGTTCTCGCCGATGCGGAAGGTGGCGCGGCCCAGGAACTGCAGGCTGTCCTGCGGCTGCTGCAGCGCCTGCGCGGCCGGGTAGTCCCAGGCGCAGGCGTACTTCGAGCTGCCGCTGTCCCACAACCGGTAGTCGTAGGGCCCCATCGCCGGGCCGCCGTTCTCGCAGCCGGCGCCGCCGGGCAGGTTGAGGATGTTGACGTAGCCCTGCCTGCTGCCGCCGTCCGGGTCGATCAGCGCACCGTTGATGATGCCGCCGGCGACATTGGTCACGGTGGCGAACGGCGTGCCGCGCGTGTCCGGCGACACGCCGCGCTCGGGCTGGAAGCTGTTGGCGAAATCGCGCTGGTAGCTGCGCAGGAACTCGGCGCGGCGCCAGCCGACCGTGCCCCACACGTTCCAGCGGTCGGCATCGAGGTCGCCGGCGCCGCCGAGCAGGCTGTAGTTGTAGATGTTGCCGCCACCGTCCCCGGTCGCGTCGAAGCCGGCGTTGACGGTGATGCCCCGGTAGTCGGTGCGGGTGATGAAGTTGATGACCCCGCCGATGGCGTCGGTGCCATACATCGCCGACGCACCGTCGCGCAGCACCTCGACGCGCTCGATCGCCGCGAACGGGATCGAGTTCAGGTCCACCGCCTGGCCGCGCAGGCCGTGGGTGGCGACGCGGCGGCCGTTGAGCAGCACCAGGGTCGCATCGCTGCCCTGCCCGCGCAGGTTGGCGCCGGACACGCCGGCGGTGCCACGCAGTTCGCCCAGGTCCATGTCCACCGACGCCGACACCATGCCGTCGGCGCCGTTGCCGGCGATGTTGAGGAACTGCAGCAGCTGTTCGGCCGAGGTGATGCCCTGCGCCTCGATCTCGGCCTTCTGCACGATGGTGACCGGCAGCGCCGCCTCCACGTCCACGCGCTTGATGCGCGAACCGGTGACGTTGACCTTGTCCAGCGTGGTGGCCGCCGGGGCCGCGTCCTGCGCCATGGCCGGCACGGCCAGCGCCGCCAGCAGCGCGGCGCAGAGGAAGTTCAATCGAGGGTCGGGCTGGCTGCGCATGATGTCTCCAGGAAGCTGGGGGGAGGAACGAACCAAGCGGTGCAACGGTGGAGCGGGCCGGCGCGGTCAGCGCCGGGCGGGGGGAACCTCGTCGAGGAACAGCGCGCCGATCGCCCGCGCGGTCTCGTACGGCGTCGGGTCGTTGCGGTTGCTCAGCAGCACCACGGTCAGGCGCTGCTTCGGCCAGCGCACCAGCGAGTTGCGGAAGCCGATGCTCTCGCCGTTGTGCCATTGCCGGTCGTCGGCGATGCGCCAGCCGAAGCCGTAGTACGTCGCTTCCGGCGCGCTGGCGACCTGCACCTGGCGGCCGAGCGCCAGCGCGCGCGTGGCGTCGTCGAACAGGCGGCCGTCGTACCAGGCGGCATCCCAGCGGGCGAGATCGTCGATGCTGGAATAGATGCCGCCGTCGCCCAGCACCGCGCTGTAGGCGTTCTGGTCGGTGCGCTCCCAGCCCTGCGCGGTATCGCTGTAGCCCCAGGCGCGATGCGGCACGTCCGGGCCGCCGGCGACGTAGGCCAGGCTGTCGCGCATGCCCAGCGGCGCGAAGATGCGGGTGCGCAGGAACGCGGGGAAATCCATGCCCGAGGCGCGCTCGACCACCAGCGCCAGCAGCGCGTAGCCGCTGTTGCTGTAGCGGTAGGTGCTGCCCGGCGGGAAATACAGCCGGTCCTCGCGCTGCAGCAGCGCCAGCACGCCGGCATCGCGGATCTGCCCCGGCCAGGACGCGCCCATCAGGTCCTCGTAGTCGAGCACGCCCGAGGTATGCGCGAGCAGGTGGCGCAGGGTGATGGCGTCGGCCACCGGCGGCAGCGCAGGCAGCCAGCGCCTGACCGGATCGTCGATGGACAGCGCGCCGTCCTGCGCCAGCAGCAGCACCGCGGCGGCGGTGAACTGCTTGCTCACCGAGGCCAGCCGGTAGTTGGTCGCAGCGCTTGCGGCGATGCCCTGCTCCAGATCGGAGCGACCGTAGCCGCGGCGGACGAGCGCCTTGCCGTCCTTGAGCACCAGCAGCGAAGCGCCGGGAACGTCGCCGTCGTAGGGCCGCATCAACAGGTCGATGGCGGCCTGCCGGGCGGCGTCATCGGCCGTCGCCGCGCCGGCCGGTGCCAGCGACGACACGACCAGCAGGGCGAGCAGCAGCAATGGCCGCCACGCCACAGGACTCGACCACAGGCATTGCCGGATGCGCATGCGTCCCCCGGATGGAAGAAGAACAGGATCGACTGGATTGCCGCCCATGACGGGCCGGTGCCGCGGGCCGCCGCCAGGACGCGTCCCGTTCCCCCGGCGTGCATGTACCGGATCACCCCTGATCCAGCCTCCCCTGCTGCAACACCCGTCGCGATTTCACCTTGGCGCTTTCCACAGGCAGCGTCAACGACGCCGGCGATGCCCGCGCAGCAGCCGGAAATGGAGCGCTCGGGAACGAAAAAAGCGAGAGCCGCCTGCCCGCGCATGCCCATGGACCGGCAAGAAAACCCCCATCGAATCCATGGCTTGGCCCTGTCCGTGGCGACCGGCGGCAACAGCCGCCGCGCGCGCCCCGCTTCGCGGAGGCGGCCCCGCGAACGGCCCGGCCCATAACCGGAGGTTCGGGTCCTCCCAATCAATGCGATGGCCGGGCGGTCGCGCCCGTGCGATGGGTCCCTACTCGCCGATGCGGTCCATGCGGATGCGGTTGGCGAACAGCGAGAACGCCAGCGTCCCGGCCAGGCGGTTGGCGCGCTGCAGCCATGGCGGCAGCCAGCGCGGCGGTGCCAGCACGCCGGATTCGAACAGCGGCGCCAGCGCCTGGGCGTCGTCCAGCGTCATCTTGCCGGCAAACAGCCAGTGGCAGTACCGCAGCTTCTCGTCGCGCAGCATCTGCCGGAAGAAAGTGTGCACCGACACCAACCCGCGCAGGTACACCGTGTCCTTGTTGAAGGCGCCGCCACCGGAGGTCGGCACGCCGCGGAACACGCGCTGGGCCGAGGCGAAGCTTTCCTCCGCGGTCTGCCCCGCGTCGCGGAAATGGCCGAACACCTCGATGAAATCGGCGCCGCCGCGCGCCATCGCGATCGCCTCGATGCGCAGGCTGATGCGCTTCAGGCGCTGGATGTCGATGCTGCCGGTGATCTGCTCGGCGAACGTCGCCAAGCCTTCCTGGGTGGCGGTCACGCGCGGCGAGGACAGCGCCAGGCTCGGCAACAGCGTTTGTTCGCGGCCGTTGAGCGCGGTCAGCGAATGCACCAGCGCCTCGTGGTGGAACAGCTGCGCGCGGTCGTAGACGCTGAAGCAGGCGCCGCTGCGCAGGCGGATGCGGGTGGCGCCGGCGGCCGCCTTGGCGATCAGCGCCGGGTCCAGCTCGACGGCGATCACCCGCCCGCCGAAGAAATCGTCCAGGTCGCCCTGCAACTGCAGCTGCAGCGCCGTGGCCGAGACCGGCACCTGTTCCTCCGGCGCCAGCAGCTCGTGGTCCAGTTCCTGTGCGATCTGGATGAAGTGCCGCGCCGCCTCGCGCGTGGTCGGCCCGTGGCCGGGCAAGGGCTGGTCCGGGGTGCCGAACAGCTGCGCCGACAGTGCGTCCACCTCGCGCGTGCCCAGCGCTTCCAGCAGGCGCGCGGCCAGGTCCCAGCTGTCGGCCGAATCGCGCAGGTAGGCGCCGAGCGGATGCGAAGGATCGACCGCCGCGGCGATCGCCGCCAGCTCGCGCCGCGCCTCGCCGAAATCGTGCTTCGGGTAGTCCACCTGCGGCAGCACCGGGTTGCCACGCGCCACGCTGTCGAGGAACGGTCCCTGCATCGATGCCGGCCAGCTGGTCAGGGTCAGCAGCCTGATGCCACGCACCGCACGCACCAGGCGGGCATCGAGCGCGGCATGGAGGGCGATGGCGGGGTCGGATGACAGGCGGGTCATGCGACCACCATAGCAACCCCCACGTAGGCAATGAATGTAGGAGCGACGCGAGTCGCGACGGGGCTTTCCTGGC
>JAEWOJ010000083.1 GCA_023399815.1 Pseudomonadota bacterium
CCCATTCTCGCACCGTCCTGTTCCATGACGAAATCATAAATTCGTCCATCTCCTCGACCGTTTCAAACGGGCGGTGACAAAAATCAATCACGCGCTCATCGCCAAAATGACAGTCGGCGATGTAATAGTTCATCTTTCCCCTCTTCCTAATTTCTTAATTCACTGTCGTTTTTCTGACAAGTCCGCGCAGTGTGCCCAATTCTTCCTTCGTCAACTCACGATACTCTCCATATGCAAGCTGGGGGTCCAAGCACAACGTCCCCATGGAAATTCTTTTTAATTGTAAAACCTTTTTCCCTCGTAATGCAAACATTCTTTTTACCTGATGATATTTTCCCTCCATAATATGAACCAGCGCTTTTTTTGTATCCAGAATTCTCAATTCAGCAGGCATTGTCCATATTTTTTCAGGCTCGAGAAAAAAACCTTTTTGAAAGGCTTGCCGGTCTTCTTCTGTAAGATCGCCATCCAATAGCGCTACGTATCCTTTCTGAACGTGATGCTTCGGCGAAAGCAGCTCATGTCCCAAGCGTCCGTCATTGGTTATCAGAAGAAGACCGGTTGTATCCTTGTCTAATCTGCCAACGGGAAACAGATCCGGCACTCGATCCTCATCTCGAATAAAATCTATGACGGTTGTACGATGATCTCGAGTCGCTGATAAAACATCGGCAGGCTTATTCATCATATAGTATCGGTATTTTCTATATGAAAGTATCGTTTCATCCACGGTAACAGCATCGGTTTCTTCAATTTTCGTTTTACCGACTATAATCACTTCTCCATTTACATGAATATGCCCTTCCGCAATCAGACGATTTACCTCTTTGCGAGATCCTATTCCCGAATTTGCTAAAAACTTATCCAAGCGCAGCTTCATCGGCTCCTCACAACAGTTCTTTTTGGAAGCGATACCCTCGCCCCCATACAGTTCGAATCAGATTCGGAAATCCCAGCTTCGAACATTTGGTACGTATACGGCGCACATATACATCCGCCGTTCGGCTTTGACTGTCCGTTTCTCCTCCAAGCTTTGTCAGCAGCTGCGTTCTGCTGACCACAGCGCCTTCCGCAGCCCAGAGATGATAGAAGACCTCAAATTCACGCATCGTAAGCTCAATTTGGTTTTGTTGATAGCTGAGCGTATGATGTATGAAATCTGCCTCGATTTGACCGATTTCCATTACGGCGTTTTTTTTACCGGTATCCTTCCGGGTTTTCCACCGCCGAAGCACACAGCGAATCCGTGACTTCAGTTCGAGGAAATCGATTGGAAAGCGCATATAATCGTCATATCCGTATTCTAAGCAAAGGACAGCCTCCGTGCTTGTGGAATGCTCAGAAACAACTATCATGGGAACAAAAACGTCATCCTCCATGCGTCTGCGAAAATCCAGAGCATTTCCGTCCTCCAGTTGACTGCCGACAAGACAAAATTGGAACTCTTGTTTTGTCAATAGCTCATGAGCGCATGCAATTGTCGACGCTTCATAAACAATCATACCATCCGTTTCGAGACTGTACTTCAAATCTTCTACGAATTCCCGATCCCGATGCGCAATCATCAATTGCATCTCCAGCCTCCTTTCTTGCTATGCATACCATATCAGGAATTTCATGATTTGAAAAGACTAATTGCGGTCCGGCTTTTTGTTTGAAGGTCCGGCCCGAAAAATCCTTTCATATTCCAATGCCAGACGATCAATCACCTCTGCATTTTTCCGATAGAAGGTGCTGCGTGAGAAAAAAAGGGTTCCGCAGATCACACGAACGGACAATTGTTCAAAATATCGAAGCTTAACAAGCTTCAATGCATCTTCATCCAGATTGAACAAAAGAAGCTGCATCAGTTGATGTTCTGCCCGCAGATCATATAAATGCTGCAGGATATTTTCTTTTTCCACCACCAGGACCTCTTGTATTGATTTTTTTGTCGTTTCTCCCGTCTTGCTGCATTGCAATGCAGGAGCATGTACACCTCCCGTTCTTTCTCGAATTTGATAATCCGTACTCCACTCCCGAATCAGATCGTCCTCCTCAATTCTTTTCAGTTTCTTCAGGTTTGACTGATATCCTTCCAACATTCTGAGCACGTTTTTTCTGGATTCCTCCGAAGAAATATAGATATGTCTTTTCATTTTTCCCTTCTTTCTATGGTTTTTGATGCCCAGAGATGAACGATACCTGTTTTCCCGTGTTTTTTAATTGTAGCATGAAAAAAACAAAAGAATTTCCCATATATCCGATTTTTTGTCTACTTTTTCGATATAAATTGTAACATTTAGTTTTTTTTCTAAAAAATACTAAAAAAAAAGCGGGAGCCGAAGCTCCCGCTTTCTGTAACAATGATTAATATGCCCCGTATCCCGGACCGCCGGCAGGCATCTGCGGCTCAGCCGGCTCCGGCTTAGGCACATCGCTGACAGCCGCTTCTGTTGTCAGAAGCATGCTTGCAATCGATACGGCATTCTGGAGCGCTGAACGTGTAACCTTGGTCGGATCCACGATTCCTGCCTCGAACATATCGACATATTCTTCTTTATATGCATCGAAGCCATGACCAATAGCGGCTTTCTTTACATGATCGACAATGACGGATGGCTCCAAGCCTGCATTGGTGACGATCTGGCGAAGCGGTTCCTCCAAAGCGCGCACGATGATCTTACCGCCGATTTGCTCATCACCCTCAAGAGTCTCGACAAATTTATTTACGCTCTCAATCGCATCCAACAGTGCAACACCGCCGCCGGCTACAATTCCCTCCTGTACAGCCGCACGGGTTGCGGAAAGGGCGTCCTCAATTCTCAGCTTCTTATCCTTCATTTCCGTTTCGGTCGTTGCACCTACGCGAAGCACCGCAACACCTCCGGAGAGCTTTCCAAGACGTTCCTTCAGCTTCTCCTTATCGTAATCGGAGTCGGTATTTTCGATTTGTGTATGAATCTGCGCGATACGCTCTTCCAACTGCTTCTTGTCACCTTCACCGCCGACAATGACCGTGTTCTCCTTGTCAATGTTGACCTTTGCTGCAGAACCGAGCTGTGTAATATCCGTATCCTTAAGCTCCAGGCCGAGATCTGCCGTAATGACCTGTCCACCTGTTAAAATGGCGATATCCTGAAGCATTTCCTTACGACGATCGCCATATCCGGGAGCCTTAATGGCTACGCAATTGAAGGTTCCGCGAATCTTATTCAAAACAAGCGTAGCAAGAGCTTCACCTTCCACATCTTCAGCAATAATCAAAAGCGGTCTTCCGCTTTTCACAATCTGCTCCAAGAGCGGAAGCAGCTCCTGAATGTTCGATACCTTTTTATCTGTCAAAAGAATATAAGGATGATCCATTTCTGCAACCATCTTATCCGTATCGCTCACCATGTATGGCGACAGATAGCCGCGATCAAACTGCATACCCTCGACTACCTCAAGCTGATTAGCCATGGACTTCGAATCCTCTACCGTGATCACTCCGTCCTTGCCGACTTTTTCCATAGCTTCTGCAATCATGGCGCCGATTGTCTCATCGCCTGCGGAAATCGTACCTACATTCGTGATGGCTCCCATAGTATCAACAACCTTGGAATTCTGCTTGAGAACCTCTACGGTCTTATCGCAAGCCTTTTGCAGTCCCTTGCGAAGAACCATCGGATTTGCACCTGCCGCAACGTTGCGGAAGCCTTCACGGACAATCGCTTGTGCTAAAAGTGTTGCGGTCGTCGTTCCGTCACCCGCTACATCGTTCGTTTTGGTAGCAACCTCTTTGGCAAGCTGTGCTCCCATATTTTCAAACTTGTCCTCAAGCTCGATTTCCTTTGCAATGGTAACACCGTCATTGGTGATCACCGGTGAGCCATATGCCTTTTCCAAGACAACATTACGGCCCTTGGGACCCATCGTTACTTTTACAGCATCCGCAAGCTTATTGACGCCGATCTGCATCTTCTTGCGCGCTTCATCTCCATAATTGATTTGTTTTGCCATATCGGTCTCCCTTCAAGCGATTAGTCTTCTACAACAGCAAGTACATCTTCCAGCTTAATCACGATATATTCTTCACCGTCAAGCTTGACTTCCGTACCCGCATATTTGGAATAGATCACATGATCTCCAATTTGTACTGAATTTTTGTAGTCGTCATTATTGTGAATTTGATCACTGATTGCAGTGACTTCAGCATACTGTGGCTGCTCCTGTGCGGAGGATGGCAATACGATGCCCGACGCAGTAGTCTCTTCTTTTTC
>JAEWOJ010000100.1 GCA_023399815.1 Pseudomonadota bacterium
ATGCAGAGAGATGCGATGCCAAGAGATGCGAGGTTGCCGGCCAGCGGCCGGCACTACCCGGGCTTGAACGGCGAATGCGCCGCCAGCTGCCTCGCGTAGCGCGCCACGTCCAGCCGCTCCCTGCCGCACCACTCCGCCAGCGCCTGCCGGAACGCCGGGTCGCCGATCCAGTGCCTGCTGCGCACCTCCGTGGGCAGGAATCCGCGGGCGAGCTTGTGCTCGCCCTGCGCGCCCGGTTCGAAGCGTTGCAGGCCTTCGCGCAGGCAGTAGTCGATGCCCTGGTAGTAGCAGGTCTCGAAGTGCAGGCCGGGCAGGGCGGCACCGCCCCAGTAGCGTCCGAACAGGGTATCGCTCCCACGCAGGCACAACGCCCCGGCCACCGGCTCATCGTCCTGGAGGGCGAGGAAAAGCACCAGCTGGCGCGGCATGGCGGCGGCCAGGTGGCGCAGGAACGCCAGGGTCAGCGCCGGCGCGTTGCCGTATTCGGCGAAGGTCTGCAGATAGAAGCCGTGCATGGCGCGCAGGTCGTCCGCCGTGGCGTCGTCGCCGTGGACCACGCGGAAGCCGATGCCGCCGCGCGCCACCCTGGCGCGTTCCTGGCGGATGTTCTTGCGGTGCTTGTGGTCCATCGCGGCGAGGAAGTCGTCGAAGTCCTGCCAGCCGGGTTGGCGGCGCCACTGGAACTGCACGTCCGTCCGCGGCAGCCACTGCACGTCGAAGGCCTCGTCTTCGGCCGCGGAATGGAAATTGATGTGGGCCGACGACAGCCCCGCGTCCTGCACGTGCGCGACGATGGCCTGCAGCAGCCGGCGACGGTCTTCGTCGTTGCCGGCCAGCAGGCGCGGGCCGGTGACCGGCGAATAGGGAACGGCGCCGAGCCACTTCGGGAAGTAGTCCCGTCCATGCCGGGCATAGGCATTCGCCCAGGCGTGGTCGAACACGAACTCGCCGTGCGAGTTGTCCTTCAGGTAGCCCGGGGCCGCGCCGACCAGTTCGCCGTCGCGCCACAGCGTCAGGTGCCGCGGCTGCCAGCCCCATTCCGGGCGCAGGCAGCCATGCTGTTCCAGCCCGGCGAGGAAGGCGTGGCGGACGAAGGGATTGCGGCCATCGTGCAGGGCATCCCAGCGTCCGGCCGGGACGGCCTGCAGGGTGTCCAGCCAGCGGATCTGCGCCATGGTGCAGGAAAGCCTTGGGAGGCCGGCTCGGCCGGCGCTCCCGTCGGCCTCAACCGTTCTGGTCGAGGAAACGCTCGGCGTCCAGCGCGGCCATGCAGCCGAAGCCGGCCGAGGTGATGGCCTGCCGGTAGTGCTGGTCGGCCACGTCGCCGGCGGCGAACACGCCCTCGACCGACGTCTGGGTGGCGTTGCCGCCCAGGCCCGAGCGGATTTCCAGGTAGCCGTTGTTCATCGCCAGCTGGCCCTTGAACAGGTCGGTGTTGGGCTGGTGGCCGATGGCGACGAAGAAGCCGTGGGCGTCGATGTCGCGGGTGCTGCCGTCGCGGGTGGACTTCACCCGTACGCCGGTCACGCCCATGTCGTTGCCCAGCACTTCTTCCACCTCGTAATGCCAGACGGTTTCGATCTTGCCGGCGGCGACCCTGGCGAACAGCTTGTCCTGCATGATCTTCTCCGCGCGCAGGGTGTCGCGGCGGTGCACCAGGTAGACCTTGCGGGCGATGTTGGACAGGTACAGCGCTTCTTCCACGGCAGTGTTGCCGCCGCCGACCACGACCACGTCCTGGTCCTTGTAGAAGAAGCCGTCGCAGGTGGCGCAGGCCGACACGCCGCGGCCCTTGAAGGTTTCCTCGGTGGGAATGCCCAGGTACTTGGCGGTGGCACCGGTGGCGATGATCAGCGCGTCGCAGGTGTACTCGGCGCCGTCGCCGGTGAGCTTGAACGGACGCTGCGACAGGTCCGCCGTATGGATGTGGTCGAACACCACCTCGGTCTCGAAACGCTCGGCATGGGCCTGCATGCGCGCCATCAGGTCCGGCCCCATCAGGCCATGGGCGTCGCCCGGCCAGTTGTCCACCTCGGTGGTGGTCATCAGCTGCCCGCCCTGCTGCAGGCCGGTGATCACCACCGGCTTGAGATTGGCGCGCGCGGCGTAGACCGCGGCGGTCCAGCCGGCGGGGCCGGAGCCCAGGATGACGAGCTGCTGATGGCGGGTGGGCAGGGACGGGAGGCTGGAAGTGCTCATGTATACTCGCGGAAGTCGGGATTGGCGGCGCGATCGCGGTACATGGCGACCGTCCGGACACGCCATAGAGTGAAGACCGGGCCCCGGTGAATCAAGGCGCAGGAACGGAACTGCGCGACCCACGGACCGCTCCCGCCTCCGGCCGCACGCCGCCCCCGCTTTTCCGGATGCCTTGCCGATGCTCTTGCCAGCCGTTGTTGTCCTGGCCCGGAACGAGCGGATGAAACACCGCCGCGCGTCGTTTAATATCAATCACTAACCGTGCATTTCTAAGGTCTGGTCCAAGGTGGCGAAACAGGTCCCGGAACGTGACAAAGGCGCTGGCGGCACTGCGCGCAGGCAGGCGGCCGCAGCGGACGCGCCACGCCGCAACAAGCTGTGGCGCGACCTGGCGCTGATCGCGATCGCGCCGGCGCTGCTGTACCTGCTGGCGAGCCTGTTCACCTATTCGCCGTCCGATCCGGGCTGGTCGCAGGCCGGGTCGGTGGTTGCGCCGGTCCACAACATGGGCGGCAGGGTAGGCGCGTGGATCGCCGACGTGCTGCGCCAGTTGTTCGGCTACGTAGCCTACCTGATTCCGCTGATGCTGGCGGCCGTCGCCTGGATCGCGATGTTCGGGCTCAACCGCGAGGACCGCGGCCACGACGACCTCGGCCCGGCGCTGCGGCTGGTCGGCATCGTCGGCTTCCTGATCGGCGCCACCGGCTTCCTCTACCTGCGCCTGCCGCCGGGCGACGTGGCCCGCGCCGGCGGCGGCCTCGGCGTGCTGGTCGGCAAGTCGCTGCAGAGCGGCTTCGGCCCGGTCGGCAGCAACCTGTTCCTGCTGGTGCTGCTGCTGACCTCGATCACCCTGGCCACCGGGCTGTCGTGGTTCCTGGTGATGGAGAAGATCGGCAAGGGGGTGCTGGCGCTCGGCCCGCTGCTGGACAGGAAGAAGGAACAGGCCAGCGAGTGGCAGCAGACCCGCGCCCTGCGCGAGGAGCGCGAGGAAGTGCGCAAGGTCGATGCGGAGGTGCGCGCCAAGCGCGAGCCGGTGAAGATCGAGCCGCGCCCGGCGCCGGTGATCGAGAAGAGCGAGCGCGCCAAGCGCGAGACGCAGATCCCGATGTTCCAGGGCGTCAACGGCGATGGCTCGGACCTGCCGCCGCTGGCGCTGCTGGACGATCCCAGGCCGCAGCCCAAGGGCTACGACGAGCAGACCCTGGAAACCCTGTCGCGGCAGATCGAGTTCAAGCTCAAGGATTTCCGCATCGACGCGCAGGTGGTCGGCGCCTATCCCGGCCCGGTCATCACCCGCTTCGAGATCGAGCCGGCGCCGGGCATCAAGGTCAGCCAGATCAGTTCGCTGGACAAGGACATCGCCCGCGGCCTGTCGGTGAAGTCGGTGCGCGTGGTCGACGTGATTCCCGGCAAGTCGGTGATCGGCCTGGAAATCCCCAACGTCACCCGCGAGATGATCTTCCTGTCCGAGCTGCTGCGCTCCAAGGAATACGACAAGTCGGCCAGCCCGCTGACCCTGGCGCTGGGCAAGGACATCGCCGGCCGCCCGACCGTGGCCGACCTGGCGCGCATGCCGCACCTGCTGGTGGCCGGCACCACCGGTTCGGGCAAGTCGGTGGCGGTCAACGCGATGGTGCTGAGCCTGCTGTACAAGGCCAGCCCGAAAGACCTGCGGATGCTGATGATCGACCCGAAGATGCTGGAACTGAGCGTCTACCAGGGCATCCCGCACCTGCTGGCGCCGGTGGTCACCGACATGAAGGAGGCCGCGAATGGGCTTCGCTGGTGCGTGGCCGAGATGGAGCGCCGCTACAAGCTGATGAGCGCGGTGGGCGTGCGCAACCTGGCCGGCTTCAACAAGAAGATCAAGGACGCCATCGACGCCGGCCAGCCGCTGATGGACCCGCTGTTCAAGCCGAACCCGGAGATGGGCGAGGCGCCGCGCCAGTTGGAACCGCTGCCGTTCATCGTCATCTTCATCGACGAATTCGCCGACATGATGATGATCGTCGGCAAGAAGGTCGAAGAACTGATCGCGCGCCTGGCGCAGAAGGCGCGCGCGGCCGGCATCCACCTGATCCTGGCCACGCAGCGGCCGTCGGTGGACGTGATCACCGGCCTGATCAAGGCCAACATCCCGACCCGCATCGCCTTCCAGGTGTCGAGCAAGATCGACTCGCGCACCATCCTCGACCAGTCCGGCGCCGAGGCGCTGCTGGGCAACGGCGACATGCTGTACCTGCCGCCGGGCACGGCCATGCCCGACCGTGTGCACGGCGCCTTCGTCTCCGACGAGGAGGTGCACCGCGTGGTCGAGCACCTCAAGGCCAGCGGCCCGGCGGACTACATCGAAGGCGTGCTGGACGAAGTGCAGACCATGGGCGACGGCGTCGTGGTCGGTGCCACCGGCCTGCCCGAATCCAGCGGCGGCGGCGACGAATCCGACCCGCTGTACGACGAGGCCCTGCGCATCGTCACCGAGACCCGCCGCGCATCGATCTCCGGCGTGCAGCGCCGGCTGAAGATCGGCTACAACCGCGCCGCGCGCCTGATCGAGGCGATGGAAGCGGCCGGCGTGGTCAGCGCGCCGGAGCACAACGGCGACCGCAGCGTGCTGGCGCCGCCGCCACCCAAGTGAGGGCAGGGTGGCAAGCGGCGACGATTGCCACCCATTCAGTTTCATCCGGGCAGACTCTGCCCATTCCTCCGTCCACCGATGACAGCCGCCATGAACGCCTTCCTGCGCCCCACGTTGATCGCCATCGCCCTGGCCGCCGCCGGCTTCGTCACCGATGCCCATGCCGGCGCGCGTGACGACCTGAAGGCCTTCACCAACGGCCTGCGCGGCCTGGACGGGCAGTTCAGCCAGCAGGTGTTCGACGCCAAAGGCAAGCTCAAGGAGTCTTCCAGCGGCCGCGTCGCATTGTCGGCGCCGCGCCTGTTCCGCTGGGAATACACCCGCCCGCATCCGCAGCTGATCGTGGCCGACGGCAGCAAGGTCTGGGTCTACGAGCCCGACCTGGAGCAGGCCACGGTACGCAGCCAGGGCGAGGAGGAGCAGAACAGCCCGCTGACCGCGCTTATCAACCCGGCGCAGCTGGAACGCCAGTACGACGTCAGCGAGGAAGCGGCGCCGCGCGAGGGCCTGCAGTGGCTGTCGCTGAGCCCCAAGCGCGAGACCGAGGCCAGCTTCCAGTACGCCGCGCTCGGCTTCGGCCAGGGTGGGTTGAGCCGCATGGAAGTCGTCGACGCGGTGGGGCAGCGCACGGTGATCGACTTCAGCGGCTGGAAGAAGAACCCGGCCTTCGCCGGCGGCACCTTCCGCTTCACCCCGCCCAAGGACGTGGACGTCATCGGCGAGCGCTGAGCGCTTCCGGTAGTGCCGGCCGCCGGCCGGCAACCTCGCATCCCCCGACATCGCGGCAGCCATCGGCCGGCGACTTCGCGCATCCAGCCTCCATGCGGATGCCGGCCAGCGGCCGGCGCCACCGTGGATCGGGTGGGCAGCCAAGCTAGAATGCCGGCGTGGCCAGATCCAGAAACACGTTCTCCGAACCGCCTGCCGACCTGCTGAGTGCGGACCGCGAAGGCATGCGCCCGCTCGCCGAGCGCATGCGCCCGCGCACGCTCGACGAGATGGTCGGGCAGAAGCGCCTGCTGGCGCCCAATACCGCCCTGCGCCGCGCGATCGAATCCGGCCGGGTCCATTCCATGGTGCTGTGGGGACCACCCGGCTGCGGCAAGACCACCCTGGCGCTGCTGCTGGCGCGCTATGCCGACGCCGAGTTCCGCGCGATCTCGGCGGTGCTGTCGGGCCTGCCGGAGGTGCGCCAGGTACTGGCCGAGGCCGCGCAGCGCTTCGCCGAGGGGCGGCGCACGGTGCTGTTCGTCGACGAGGTGCACCGCTTCAACAAGTCGCAGCAGGATGCGTTCCTGCCGCACATCGAGCGCGGCACCATCATCTTCGTCGGCGCCACCACCGAGAACCCATCCTTCGAGCTGAACTCGGCGCTGCTGTCGCGCTGCCGCGTGCACGTGCTTGAGGCGGTGTCGCCCGAGGACGTGGCCGAAGCACTGCAGCGCGCATTGGACGACAAGGAGCGCGGCCTCGGCGACGAAGCCATCCGCGTCTCGCCCGAGTCGCTGCTGGAAATCGCCCGCGCCGCCGACGGCGACGTGCGCCGCGCCCTGACCCTGCTGGAAATCGCCGCCGAACTGGCGCTGGGCGAGGGCGGGCAGATCACGCCCGAAACCCTGCTGCAGGTGCTGGCCGACCGCACCCGCCGCTTCGACAAGGGCGGCGAGCAGTTCTACGACCAGATCTCGGCGCTGCACAAGTCGGTGCGCAGCTCCAACCCGGACGGCGCGATCTACTGGCTGGCGCGCATGCTCGACGGCGGCTGCGACCCATCCTACATCCTGCGCCGGCTGACCATCATGGCGGTGGAGGACGTCGGCCTGGCCGACCCGCGCGCCCTGGAAATGGCGATCAACGTCTGGAACGCCTACGACCGCATCGGCGCGCCGGAAGGCAACATCGCCCTGTCCAACCTGGTCATCTACCTGGCCAGCACCGCCAAGTCCAACGCCAGCTACAAGGCGCTGGCCGAAGCGCAGGCCGACGTCGCCACGCTGGGCTCGCAGCCGGTGCCGCTGCACCTGCGCAACGCGCCGACGCGCTTGATGAAGACGCTCGGCTACGGCAAGGGCTACCAGTACGACCACGACGTCGAAGGCGGCATCGCCCTCGACCAGACCGCATTCCCCGACGACATGGGCGAACGCGTGTACTACCGGCCGGTCGAACGCGGGCTGGAGATCAAGCTCAAGGAAAAGCTCGACCGCCTGCGTGCGGCGCGCGAGCAGGCGAGGGCAGGCGGCAAGCCGCAGGCGTGAACGCCTTGCATCGCGTCCCGCGGCGAACACCGCCGGGGCGCTCCACGACAACAGCAGGAGGCATCACGCGATGTGGCTTTCCTTTGTGGCGATAGGCGTCGGCGCGGCACTCGGGGCGTGGCTGCGGTTCGGCCTGAGCGTATGGCTGAACCCGATCCATCCCACCGTTCCACTGGGCACGCTGGCCGCCAACCTCCTTGGCGGCTACGTCATCGGCCTTGCAATGGCCTGGTTCGCGGTGCGCCCGGACATCGCGCCGCAGTGGCGGTTGTTCATCGTGACTGGCCTGCTCGGTGGTCTGACCACTTTCTCCACCTTCTCCGCCGAAGTGGTGCAGTTGTTCCTGCGCCAACAGCTGGGCTGGGCATTGGCGACGATCGGCCTGCACCTGGCTGGCTCGCTGTCGATGACGGCGCTGGGCTGGGCGACCTGGCGGATGCTGCGCCCCTTGGCGTGAGCGCCCTTCCAACGCATGATTCGCCTTCCATTTTGGAACAATCGAAAGACGACATGCCGGTAGAGCAGGGCGGAATGAACGAACCGATGGCGGCAACGACCATCATCGGCGCCGACGTCGGCGGGACCTATGCCCGCCTGGGCTGGACCACGCTGCGGCCGGGCGAACCGATCCGGGTCAACGGTTTCCGTCGCTACGCCTGCGCGGACCATCCGAGCCTGGCGGCGATCCTGCGCGACTATGCCGCCAGCCTGCGCGGCAACCCCGCCGTTCCTCCCGTCGACCGCGCGGTGGTGGCCATCGCCGGACTGCTCGATGGCGACCGCCTGCTCAACACCAACCTGGCCTGGCAGGTCTCGCTGGCCGAGACCCGGCGCGAGGCCGGACTGGGCGAGCTGGAACTGATCAACGACTTCGTGGCCGTGGCCCAGGCCATCCCTTATGTCGAGCAGGAGACGCTGCACCTGCTGTCAGGCGACGCAGACCATCGCCCGCATGGCCCGGCGCTGGTGCTGGGCCCCGGCACCGGGCTGGGCGTGGCGCTGCGCCTGGAAAGCAGCCAGCCGCCGGTCCTGGCCAGCGAAGGCGGACATGCCGCATTGACCGCGGGCAACGCGCTGGAACTGGACGTACTGCGCCTGCTGCTGCAGCGCCATGGGCATGTCGACTGCGAGCGCATCCTGTCCGGCCCCGGGCTGATGACGCTCTACACCTGCCTGTGCGAGCGGGAAGGGACGACGCCGCGCTGGGAAACGCCCGCCGCCCTGGTGGAAGCGGCCCGCAACGGCAGCGACCCGCTCGCGCTGGACAGCACCCGTGCCTTCTGCGGCTGGCTGGGCAGCGTCGCCGGCGACCTGGCGCTCACCTTCGGCGCGCGCTCGGTCTACCTCACCGGCGGCATCACCGGGCACCTCGCCGACTGGCTGCACGAAGGCGATTTCCAGGGGCGCTTCCTGGCCAAGGGCCTGCTGTCGTCCGCCCTGCACCGGGTGCCGGTATGGCGCATCGATGACGGCGAACTGGGCGTGCTCGGCGCGCTCGCCTGGCACGTGGACGACGTCCGCCGTCCCACCCGCGGCACCCCAACCGGAGAAACCCCATGAGCACACGCAGGCAGTTCCTGCAGACCTCCCTGCTGCTGGCCGCGGCCGGCGCCGCGCCGCGCATGCTGGCATCGCCGCTGGCCGCCAACGGCGCGCGCGTGGTGTCGACCTGGGACTTCGGCGTCGGCGCGAACCAGGCCGCCTGGAAGGTACTGGCCGCCGGCGGCAGCGCATTGGACGCGGTGGAAGCGGGCGCCCGCTGGGCGGAGAGCGACCTGTGCAATCCCACCGTCGGCCACTGCGGCAACCCCGACCGCGACGGCGTGCTGACACTGGATTCGAGCATCATGGACGGCGACGGCCGCTGCGGCTCGGTCGCGGCGTTGAGCGACATCCTGCATCCGGTATCGGTCGCGCGCCGGGTGATGGAGCAGACGCCGCACGTGATGCTGGTGGGCGAGGGCGCCCAGCAGTTCGCCGTGCAGCAGGGCTTCGAGCGCCGCAGGCTGCTGACCCCGGAAGCCGAGCAGGCCTGGCGCGAGTGGCTGAAGACCGAGCACTACGCACCGCAGATCAACGCCGAACGGCGCGGCCGCCCCGGCGACAAGGACAACCACGACACACTGGGCATCCTCGCCATCGACGCGAAGGGCGGCATGGCCGGCGCCTGCACCACCAGCGGCATGGCGTGGAAGATGCACGGCCGCGTCGGCGACAGCCCGATCATCGGCGCCGGCCTGTACGTCGACAACGAAGTGGGCGCGGCCACGGCCTCGGGCATGGGCGAGGAGATGATCCGCAACGCAGCCTCCTTCCTGGTGGTGGAACTGATGCGCCAGGGCCGCTCGCCGGCCGACGCCTGCCGCGAAGCCATCGAGCGGGTGGTGCACAAGCGCCCCGAAGCCAGCCGCACCCTGCAGGTGTGTTTCCTGGCGATGGACCGGCACGGCCAGGTCGGCGCCTACGCGCTGCATCGCGGCTTCGTCTATGCGGTATGCGATTCCCACAGGCAGGACACGCTGCTCGATTCCACGTCCGTCTATACGAGCGAGCAGGCATGAGCGGGCGCCGCCTGCTGGAGATCGCCTGCAACTCCGTCGCTTCCGCGATGGCCGCGCAGACCGGCGGCGCAGACCGGATCGAACTGTTCGACAACCTGGCGCAAGGAGGAACCACGCCGTCGCGCGGCAGCGTCGCCGTGGCCCGCGACCGGCTGCTGATTCCGCTGTTCGTGCTGATCCGCCCACGCCCGGGCGATTTCCACTACGACGCGCAGGAAACCGAGATCATGCTGCGCGACATCGAGAGCTGCCGGCAACTGGGATGCGACGGTGTGGTGATCGGCGCGCTGACCACGGACGGAGACGTGGACGTCCCGCTGTGCCGCGAACTCGTCGCGGCCGCCGGACCGCTCGGCCTCACGTTCCATCGCGCCTTCGACGCCGCCCGCGACCTGCTGGCGGCCATGGAGCAGGTCATCGACCTCGGCTGCCATCGCATCCTCAGCTCCGGCGGCGCCGCCAGCGCGATGGCCGGCAGTCGCACACTGCGGCAACTGGCTACGCAGGCAGGCAACCGCATCCACCTGATGGCCGGCGCCGGCCTGGATGCAGGCAACATCGCCGATGTCGCCATCCAAAGCGGCTGCAACGAACTGCATGCCTCGGCCAAGGCGCCACGCACGTCAGCCATGCGGCGCCACAACCCGGCGCTTGTCGGTCTGGAAAACGACTGGGTCCAGTCGGATGCGGAGCTGGTCGGTGGGTTGCGGTGGGCATTGGATCAGGTGGGGTAATGCCAAGTAGCGCTCCAGTTGCTGGGCCATTGCTTGGGTACGCTCTGAATTTTACATAATATACATTATGCGAAATCTCAGATGGCCCGGGCCAAGGCGGCCGCGCTACACCGGCTGCGCTGGATTTGGCTCTGGATCACCTCTTGCCTGCCCCAACGTCCACCGTCCGATACGGAGATTGAGGCGTGAGCGACACCTACGACATTGACGGCAGGCCGCCGTGCTGGCCGTCTGGCCAGCCGTGCCCGAACAGCTGCGCCCGCGACCACGCGCGGCACGTCCTGGACAACCACGTCGACCTGCACGGGCCATGGGCCGGCTGGCGGCTCGCCGGCCGTGACCTAGTAGCCCCCAGCGGCGAACGCATTCCAGAACGCCGCCTACGCGGCCTGTTGTGGCGTGCGGACGCCACGGACCTACGGGACGCCACGCGCGCCCGGAACGTGGCCAGAAAGGCCCGTCAGCAGTCGATGGTGAAAGTCGTTGTCGTGGACCTGGGCGACTGGCGCGAGCGCCACTTCGGAACGCGTGCCGGGTAAGCGTCACCGCAGGGGCAACGCCCCTGCACCCCGGTCACCGCTCAATAGAAATCGCCGGCAACTCGACGGATGGCCGACACCGCAGGTAATTCCGTTCGCGGTCCAATGCCTGCTCCCAGCCATTGCCCACCCTGCGAATTACGCGGCCCTCAGAGCATGAAACGCCCGCAGCTTTCGCTTCTGGCGTGCCCAATGCCGGAATATCCAGCACGGTGCGAGAAGGCATTGGCCTTCCCCACGCCTGCGAAAAACCAGCCTGCATGCCGTAGTCCAGCTCCCGGCAATACATGTGCACCCACGGGCGTGGATCACTGGCGAGAATTTTCTCGCAATCCAGCTTCGGAACAGGCGCCACATTGCGATTCGGCTCACGAACACGAGCCTCACCTGGCCCAACAGCACTACGAACACGCTGCGCGAGGCAATCTTGGGCAAAAATGAATGGAATCAAAACAAAAAATGAACGCCAGATAACTGGCACGATTCTTGCCCTATTGTATTTCATCCTGAAATTTGCTAGGCCAGCAGCCCCTGTGCTGCCATTCAGGGTAACAGAAACGCAGCGATCGACGCCAGCAAGGCCAAATGGCCCACGTAATAGCCGTAGAACGCCCAGCGCGTGCGCGGGATGACGATTTCCGTCCTGGCCATGAACAACACCGGCAACGCCAGCAGCGCCCAGCCATTGCCATTCCACGCGCACAGTGCAGCCATAGCGAAGGCGACCAGTGCACCCCGCCCTGCATTCGGCCGCAGGAAGAACCACCAGCCAGCCAACACCAGTAGCAGGCCAGACCATCCATAGTCCACGAACATCGCTACAGGCCCGGCCAGCAGCACCAAAAGCGCCCATTGCCGACGCTGGATGCTCCACACGCACGCCGCGGCGAGCGCGAACGAAAGCAACACGTTCAGAGGTAACGCGTTACCAAACGCCAGCGCGTGAACCGGTTGCGCGATCACACCCCACAACGCAAGCCGGCGCATCGACTTGCCCGCGTCTGCGCCCTGGGCAAGGTTGTAGGCCATCACCAACGCGAACAGCGGGAAAGCGATGCGGCCGACTTCCGACAACCCCGGCACATAGCCGCCAAACAGCACCTTAGCCACGTGGTCGCAGGTCATGGCGACCAACGCCAGCCACTTCAACAACTCGCGTCCGCTGCTGGTCATAGGCTGGTGGTCGGAGGCGTGACGGTGCTGGTCTGATAGCCGGGCGACTCGGGGAACGTCCCCTGAGCCCGCCTGCTGCGCCCAATCACCGCCCCGCCCTCCCTCCCCCGCTCGGCAATAGCTTCACGGTTGCGCTCAATCTGCGTCGGACCGTCAACAAAGCGACTATTTCGCTCATCGCGATAGGGCTCATATTGCCCACGACGAGCGACGAAACGACACGTCGGCTCATCGACCACATAGAGCGTGCCCTGTTCCGTCACACAGCTACAGGACGGCTCCGCTTGCTTGCCCTGGGCATTCTCGCCGCCCATGGACGACATGCAGAACAGGCGCGGCGCCTCGCTCGGCAGAGACAACGCATCATCATAAGCCGGCGCACTCCACGGCTCCGATGGAACCCGCGGAATGAAGCGCTTGGCATAGTCGGCCGCAGAGACATTCGCGCCACCAGCACCGCCGCCCGCCGTCGCATCCGCTCCGTCGCGCGGCGGTGCCGCGTGGCTTTGCTGGACGGCAGCCGTTGACGTTTCCTCGCCGCCACCGAGCCGCTTCCCCATCGAGCCGAAGGAGTAATACATGAGGAACAGCGCGAGCGCGGCAGCAACAGGAAACGCAATGTAGTACCAAGGAATGCGCCGCTCCGTGGTGTCCAGCTCCGTCGACTTATAGGTGCCCATCGGACGCTTGGGAAGCGCCTTGCGCTTTGTGACCAGCGGAACCGCCTTCTCCGCTTGCGCTTCAAAACGGTCGAATTCGCGCAGGTGCACGAACTTTGTTCCGAAGCGACGGCGAACGTGAACATGACGCTCGATCAGATCATGCACGAACTGATCGCACTGTTTGTCCGGACTCTGACTGACGAAGATAAAGTCCAGGCCACGATGACGATGCTTCGCCAGCTGTTCCACATGCTCGGGCACCTTGGAGCCGGACGGACGCTTGGGAAGCATCCCATGCTCATACGCCTCATCCACCAGCGCCACAGCACCATCAGGCAGGAAATTAGGCCAGTCCTTGAACTGTTCCGGCGTCATTTCCAACACGCCGGTTTTTGCATAATCGAATTCACGGATATTACAGGCGTAGACAATGCGCCCCTGATCCTTGAATTCCAAAAGCCGATCAATTGCATGCAGCGTTTTGCCATGCCCCGGCTGACCGGTGTACCAATAAATCATCTTCAATGCCCTCCGGTCAGCGAATCGGCAACGGACTTGGGCACGATGAACACCTTCCACGCCATGCGAATCGTGAGAGCCGAAAGAATCATCGACATGGCTGTACCCACTTCCAAATAGCCGAGCACCTGGGCAACAGGACCATCCAATCCGCCCACCTGCGACTGCACAAACGACTTAAGGTTGGGCAACACAGCATCGAACGTGACCGTGGTCAGGCCGAAGGTAGCCAACACCTTACCCACAAGGCCTGCTGCTACTTCCTTCAATCGACCTAGCAGCTGTTCAACACCCTTTTTAATCCAATCCCACACCATGCCGCCCGGATTGAAAATGCCCATCAGCCCACCCCGCCCATCAGAATTTTGAGCGCAGTAAACGCGCCAAAAACCAAGATCAATCCGCGAAGGATTGCCATGGCCTTGCACCAGTAAGGAAAATCGGCGCCACTGATCGAAACGCCCATCAGTTGAAATGAAGGCGGCTGAGGGCATGAACCACCACCAAAAATGTTGCCCTGATCGAGCATGCCAGCAGAGACGCCGATGCCCCACTTTTTCGCGCCGTCTACATCAGCCGTGCCGTCACCCGGATCGCTCGCCTGACCACTTCCTTCAAGCACGTCAGCAACGCCATTGCAATTCGCATCACCAGCACCACAGCCACTACCATCATTTGGCGTGCCTGTGCCAGTACCATTTTTTGCCAGCTTTTCCAGCGCACAGGCCGACTTCCATTGTTGCAAAAGAGATGCGTACTCCATCGCGTCGCACTTATCGCCTGTGCAGATCGGCGTAGCCCCACACGTGCCGCCGCTGATGTTGCGGTTCTTTCGCGTGTTGCAATCAATGCGCCATTGAATCTTGACTTGGATACAGGCAATAGCACTGCCCGAACACGAAGGTGGCGCATTGCAGCTATCACCCCCAGAGGCGGAATCCTCTTTGTCTTTATTCGGGTTATCCGGATCATCAGCATCCGCAACGCCGTCACCGTTTGAATCTTTACCGCACGTGCCATTCGGGCGCTTCACCTCGCCAGCAGCGCATTGCCCCTCGCCCGGCAAACACTGGCCAGAAGGACTCTTAATGTTGCCCGCAGGACACTCATTTTCCGCCGGCTTGCAGTACAACGAACCTTGCTGAATCGCGCCCGGTGTCGTGCCCTGGACTGCGATCATGCCACTTGGACACTTACCGTCTGGCACACACTGACCGTTGACCTTTTTCTGATCCGGCGGACAGGGCTGATCAACCGGTTCACACACGCCCATGTAGCCATTCCAATAGCTACCCGACGGGCAATTATTCTTCAAATCTTCCGAGGTACAGACGGCACCTGTAGTACTGACTGTGCTTGTCTCATCGGCATTTTGCGCATATTTCACAACACAACCAAGATTGCAACCCGTCGAACCCGTGACCGGCAAAAAGGGCGTTGTTTTTGACGAGACTTTATCGCACGTCTGATCCTGAGAATAGTAATAGTCAAGCTGCGGTAGGCAGCCGGCACCGCCAGACCCTTGACTGTAAATGACGCAACGGTAATAGCATTTGCCACCACCACAAGTAGCTTGCCCCGGCTGCATACCTACATAAGTAGTACCCGGATTCGCTGCATTGAACTCAGCAGCATAAGCATACGAGCGCGAAGCCGCAGACGAATACGCAGTGCCTTGATCACAGGGCGATTCAAACGTGCACGACTGAGCGTGCGCCTTACCCATGCCAAACCACGCCAATGCAGCCGTAAACAGAACAGCGGCAACACGACGCGCAATCGCATTCGCAAAGATGCGAGCAAGCCAGCGCATCACACGCCCTCAAACGCAAGCCAGCACGCACCGCATACCGCGATGATGACGAAATAGCCCATATTCCCTCCCTAAAAAAGCAGGGGGCAAATGCCCCCTACTTTCTTGCTTGCTTGACATAGCCCCACAGCATCACGGTTGCCCTGATGACTGCGATGGCCGACATGACTACCGTCGCAACCTCGCCGGCAGTCGCAAGTACCGCCAACAGCGCGGGCATGACGCCCGGCCGTTAGCGAGCGCGCTTGATGTAGCCCCACAGGATGATCACGCCCAGGATCACGGCCACGGCCGCGATCACCAGGTTGACCTCGCTCTTGCCCGACGCCAGCTCGCCGGCGATGGCAGCACCCGGCGAATCGCCGCCACTCGCGAACGCGGCACCCGACGCCATCAGGGTGGAAGCACCGGCGCTGACCTTGCCGACGGTGGAAGCGCCGAAACGACGCAGCTGGTTCATGAACTTCATTGACTTTTCTCTCTCTGTCAGTAGACCCCTAGACGCGCCGCGCGGAATACGAGGCGCGCTTTAACCCCTACAGCCCACACCGACACAATCGCGAGGGCCACAAGGGTTCCATCAGCCAAGTCCAGGGGAGGAAGAATTGGCTGGTGGTACGGCATCCACACCGGAACCGCGCACGTGCCGTCCTGCTGGATGTTTTCAGCAGCACAAGCGGCGACGTAAAGCGGCTCCGAAGTGGACATGAATTACGCCTTCGCCGGAGCCGGGCCCGGGGTCGGCGAAGGCGTCAGTAGACGGATGCGACGGCCGAAATCCAGACCGCCGTACTTGTTCGCTTCCAGCGAAGTGGGGCAAAGCTCATACGAGCCCGGCTTGTAGGGCTGCTGATCTTCATCGAGCGTGATCTTGAACGGCAGCGGAAAATCGCCGTCACGCAGGACAGCGGCTTTCTGTTCGCGGAAATGCACGGCGGGCTTGCCGTCGCGTGCGGGAAAAGAGCGGGTTTCCACCGCTTCACTCATGACCTGTACTTTCATAGCTCTACAACCCTCCAAGCGATAACCCGGCCACCAAAAAAAGTTACGCGCCACGGACTGGGCCAGAATTCGCCCGTGAGCTTGTCGAACCAGCCGCCCTTTGCTTTGCGGATGTCGGCGTCAGGGCCGAGCGCATCACGGGCGGACATGGGTGCTTTCCACCACCGCAGTTCGCGGCGGGATTCGTTGTCCAGGCCACCGCAGCCATGCGTGCGGAAGCCTTTGGGGAACATGCCGGCCACCAAGCTGGTGAACTTGGAGGCGTACTTGGCGAGATAGCCCACCGCGTTGCGGGCCTTTTCGATTTGCGTTGATCCGTGCGGCCACCAGCCATTGGCATCCGGCTTGCCGAACCACATGCCACGAGGAACCCAGATCAGCAGGTGGTAGTGGGGGCGACCGGCTTGGGTGAGTTCGCCCACCCAGAGATAACGGAACACCTGACCGACAAACCGTTGGGCGCGGGCTCGAGCGCGATTGAAGTGCCGCCGCATGAACCTAAGAAGCTCGCTAACGTCGCGAGGGCTGCAACGGCTTCCATTTCGGTAGGTGAGCGTGAGCATGTACCACGCCCCACGAAACCCCGATTTTTTCGCTTCTTCATCGTGCAACCTCGCGGACGTAATCACGGACTTGCGCAGCCGCTGCGCCCGCGCCAACAGCGGGTCTATCTCAATCGACACGCGCCCGGTTTTCGGTACCGCGTGTCCACTTGTTTTGTAATGGACAAGCCCAAGGGCCAGCGCTTCGCGCTGGCCCTCAGGGGTCAACGCGAGCGGTGCCGCCGCGAAGTATTCGGACAGGGGCGCACCAGACGCTTTGCCCTGCCTGTAGATGCTTTCGTTTGCCTTATCGACGCGGTGCATGTGCGCTTGCAGCTGCGCGACGCTGGCGTCGAATTCGTCGTGCACCGTGCGCGGCTTGTGGGCCGCAACAACGGCGTCGATGGTGCCTTGCAGCTCCACATCGCAGGGCTCGCACAGATCGCGCACGTGCAGCTTGCGCGGCTTGCCACATAGGCCGCAGAACGTGCCGTGGTAGACGTAGCCGGCACCGTCAGCCATGACGCACTTTCCTGATCGCGCGAATGCGGCGACGACGACGGAAGGTGCGAAAGCGATCCTGTACGCGCCACCAGTCGATAGAAACCAGCCAGCCCACGACCGGCCCCAGCAGCACAAGATAGGCGAGCGCTTCGACCAGCTGCCGCCAATCGCTCGCGGTGATGACGTAGCAGGTCGGGTCAGCGGCCATAGCGCACCTCATAGATGCGACAGGCGTTGGCATTGCCTTCGATACACGCGGTTTCAAGATCACCCCGCGCGTTCCACTCACGCACGAATTTATCGTTGATGCAGAACGCGACAACGCAACCGAGAACGAGCCCTACGACGAAGCCGACGACCAAGCCGTACATGCCCCCAAGACCCAAATCTTCAAAGAATTCACGCATGGCGCACCCCAATGGCACGCTCGGCCGCGATCACATCGGCTTCCAGTTCCGCCCAGGCGACCAGCTGCATGGCACGGAAATTGGCGTACATGCGCGCGTCGCGGCGATCCAGACACCACGCGATCAAGCCCACGATGCCGTAGGCCAGCGTAAAGACCGAAACGAGGATGCCCGCGAAGATCATGCCGGCAGCCTCGGGCGCGGGTACTCGCAACGTACGACGGCGAGCCGCGAGCGATGGCACTCGATAGGCGGCGGGAAACAGCCATCGCCGAACCAGCGAAGGTGATCGCCGTGCAGCCGCGTGAAAGAGAAGCCACGAAGGCCCGGCATCGTGCGCTGCCCAGGCGGAAGCGTCTCCAACTTGTCGTGGAAAGTCTCGATGAAGCGCGCCAGCTTGCGCGCCTCGCGGTAGTCCGCAGTCCAGCGTGCGCGGGCGTTCATGCGGCCACCTGCGGAGCAACGGGGAACACCACCGGTTCACGGCGCACGCAGGCGCGCATGGATCGCGTCTGGAACTGCACTGCCCAGCGGTTGGCAGCGGCATAGGTGGACAGGCCACGCTTGACCACCTGCCACTCCCCTACCCGCTCATCCCACGCGAGGACCGCGAACGAAGAAAGGGCGCTCATGCGCCCTCTCCTTTCGACTCCACGGACTTGACCTTGCGGGAGGACTTTGCAGCCGGTGCCGACTCGACGCTGGGCTTGATGCGCAGCGCTTTGAACGCAACCGCGCCCAGCGCAATGCCCTCCTTCGAATGCCCCATTTCGCACAGTTCCAGCGCCAACCGCTGGACTTCAAAAAGCCGTGCCTGCAATGCCGCGTGTTCTTGGATGTTCATTTCGGTGCCCCTCTCTCCCCCATCGAGAAGCCGCCCTGTGCACCCCGTCAGATGCACCCGGCCGGGGGATGACCGGCGGGCGGCGCATCCACACGCGTGGATGCGTGGCAATGTATAAACGGACGTGGATGGTATGTCAACAGGCGTGGATATGACGACCCAAGAAAAACTGATCGAGGCAATGAAGATCGCTTTCCCGGACGAATCGCAGGCAGCGTTAGCGCGCAGAGCGGGCCTAAGCGTTCAACGCTTCAACAACTACTGCACCGGCATCCGTTCTATGGACGTAGATGCAGTGATAGGTTGCGCCCAAGCTCTTGGATGGGATATTCGCGCTACGGTTGCAGCACATGAAATTGAGACGGCGCCATCCCCGCGCGTAAAAGCTATGTGGCGCAAGCTCATAACAAGCACCGCTGCACTATTGCTTGTTATTGGCAGTGCGATTGGCCTACCTGCAAAGGCATCGAATTTTGATGCAATTTCGCAGGCGCAAATTCATGCCGATATTTCGCAACATATACATTATGCGAAATTGCCAAGGCATCGCTGATGCGCCGGCTTCGCTGGATTTGGCTCTGGTGATCGCCTCCGAGGAAATGCCCCGTCTCCAACCAACAACCACCCATTTTCCTACCAACAATCGCCCGACTTTCGTACATCTACCGAGAAATTGCCCCGACGAAAGAGCAACGGCCAACAACTCGCCCGGCTTTCGCACCGGATCGATGTTCGGAGCGGCGGGTTTTGGGTATCTCCGTCTTCGTTTGGGCTTGGCCAAGCTGTCGGCTGATTGCTCGTCCCGACAACAACATGCCCTCTGGCCTTCTGAACGTTATGAAAAGATGCCCTGGAGTCGACACTGAGGCTCACAGGCGAACCTAGCCGGTTCGGTAGCCGCTCGCGTCGCTACTAACTGGGCACAGTTCGGAGCGCTCCCGCCGGCTGTTGAGCGCACCAAAGTATGGACAGCAGCCGCACCATCCCTCCCCAATGGCACTCTGGTATCCCCGATCTCAATGCCCGCGGTCTGGTGTAACCACAAATCACTTTGCCGAACCTAAGTCACCCCTATTTCACCGCCCAAGGGTTGCTAGCCCCAGGTCTAGGCGACGTTCCAGTCTCGGATGAACTTCTCCTGCTCCGAGGTTTCAACGGCTCCTGGTCGCACAGAACGTACAAGACTCATCGCTTCATCCGCGCTCTGGGCTGCACCTGAATCCAGCAACAGGATGGACGCCGCTGTACCCGCGCGGCCCAACCCTCCCTTGCAGTGGAAGACAACGCTGCGCCCTTCATGCAGTGCACGAACTAGCTCAGGTCCGGTCTGGGACCATGGCACAAGGAACCGCGTATCTGGCGCCGCCCCGTCCGTAATGGGGAGTCCAATCCACTCCAATCCGTGAGTTGAAGCGCGCTCGGGAAGTGAGGCGACCTCCAACTCGTCGAACTCGAATGGCTCAAGCAAAGTGACGAGCGTGCTGGCTCCCCAGTCACGTATGGCCCGAAGGTCCAGGTCAAGGTCGCGATTCCAGCTTCCCGTCATCGCCACGGCCTGCTTCTTTCCTGGCGCGAATGTCACCCCGATCCTGCCGCCACGTGCGCCAACCGGCAGGCTGGCAATGTGCAACGGGTGAGAGAGGCTTGTTCTGACGGATGGCATTTCAGACCTCAGGTTGCTGACCAGCATTAGGTTTCACCTTAAGAGTGTCTCATCTCATTGTTTGAGAACCCAACCGGTGTCTTTCCGACAGCGCTGATCGCGTGTTTTTCGTGTCAGCTGATCGGCGGCCACGAGGGGCTGTCGTTCGGTCTCGGATCCTACAAAATCAAGGTCTTGGTGCGGATCATGACGTTCGAGCGCCAGCGTTGACCTTCATCTGGGTGACACGAAAAACACGCACAGATGGCTCACGCTTTTCGCCTTTTCCTTGGCTTGGTCAGTGCAGCGGTGGAAGAAGCCTTACGCGCCGTAGCGGAGCGGCTTTGGAGGGCGGCTTCCACGACTGATGACAGATCAAGGGCCTTGCCGAGTTGTGCTTCCAGCGCGTCAGCACGGGCCCGCTGGATGTCCAACTCCTTGCGGATCTCGGACGTTTGGAGCGAAGCGTCCTCAACGGATCGCTGGGCCGCTACGAGCGCTTCGCGATGTTCACGACTCAACGTGGCAATCCGCTTCTGCAAATCCTTGGTCTCCTGACGCGCTCGATCGATCTCCACGCCGGCGCGCTCCTCGACGGCGTGAACATGCTGGGCAGTGGCTGCGCGCTCGGTGCGGGCTGCCGCTTCTTGGGTCCGAAGATGATCCTCTGCCAACTGGCGTGCGGTCTCGGCCTGCGCTGCCCGGGCCTGTGCCGCATCGCGCTCCTGAGTTAACACCCTGAGGTGGTCTTGGAGCTGGTCGACCCGGTACTGGAGTTGCGTGGCCTGAGCGGACGCCAGGCGCTCCGCGTCTTGGCTGGCTTGGACCTGCGCCCGCAGTGTGGCGGCTTCGGCTACCCAGTGTTCACGGGCCTGCTCAAGTGCCTGTTGATCGGCCAGCAGGGCGGCTCGGTCGGAGACAAGTTCTTGCGAGGCCTGCGCCTGAGCGCTCTGCAGCGCCAAGGCCCACCACTCCCCTGCCAAGGCCGCCACGGCATCGGGCGCACCCGGAACGGCTAGCCGCGCGTGATGGGACTGCAGCCGTTCGCCCAGCCGTTGCCACCAGGTCTCCAGCCAGCGTGTCACGGTATTGGGTGAGCCCGTACCGAGGTGGGCCCGGATCCGTTCCACTGTCGGGCGTTCGCCGCTGGCCACCAATTGGTCGGCGGCGGTGTGGACGTCGGTTTCGGTGATGCCGCGGGCCATGGAGTGTCTCCTGTGTGGGCGCCCTACTCTGTTGATTCGCTACTTCCGATAATGGATAGTTATCGGAAGTAAGAGGCCGCTATCGTTTAATACACTACATAATACATATGAAAAACGGACTTACGCTCGCCGCTTCCGAGCAACCGCCCGCGCTGCAGCCCGAACACCTGGCGGCCGGCGCCGCCGACGCCGTGCGCGAGGTCCTGGCCGAGGCGGCGTCGGCGAACACCACCCGCAGCTATGCCGCCGCGCTGCGTTACTGGGCCGCCTGGTTCCAAGGGCGCTACGGCCAACCGATCACGCTGCCGGTGCCGCCGGCCGCGGTCGTCCAGTTCGTGGTCGACCATCTGGCGCGCAAGTCGAAAACCGGGCTGACGTGGGAACTGCCGCTGGCGCTGGATACGCCACTGGTGGCCGCCGGCCTCAAACAACGTCCAGGGCCGCTGAAGCTCAGTACGATCGTCCATCGCGTGGCCGTCTTGTCCGCTGCGCACCAGCTCAAGAAACTCGCCAATCCCTGCGAGGCGCCGGAGGTGCGGCAGCTGCTGGCCAAAGGACGCCGGGCCGCCCATAAGCGCGGGGAACGTCCGCGGAAGAAGACCGCGATCACCCGGACCGAACTGGAAGCGCTGGTAACCACCTGTGAGGACACCCTTACCGGCCTACGCGACCGTGCCCTGCTCTACTTTGCGTTCGCCAGTGGCGGCCGCCGGCGCAGTGAAGTCGCCGCGGCCGACTTGTCCGATCTGCGGCGCATGGGCGCCCGCGGCTATGTATACCGGCTCGAGCATGGCAAGACCCTGCAGGACGGCCCCAAAGCGACCTCGACCCCGGACAAGCCCATCCTGGGCGCGGCCGCCGACGCCCTCGCTGCCTGGCTGGAGGCGGCCGGCCTGACGGAAGGCCCCATCTTCCGCCGCCTCTGGGGTACGACGATCGGTCCCGGCCTGTCGTCCAAATCCGTGGCCGATATCGTGCAGAAGCGTGCGCACCTGGCAGGACTGGAGGGGGATTTTGGTGGGCACAGCCTGCGCTCCGGGTTTGTCACCGAAGGCGCCCGCCAAGGCGTCGCCCTGCCCGCCCTCATGGCCATGACCGACCATCGTTCCGTGGCCAGCGTCGTGGGGTACTTTCAGGCGGGAGGGGTAGCGGACAACCCCGCGGCAAAGCTGGCCGGGGATTGAGGGCTGTGGCGCCCGACTATCGAGACGGAAGATGGCCCTGCCTGGATGCATCTTCTTACCGTCACCTGGGAGAGACTTGGTAGCCACTCCAACGGCTCGCCAGTTGCTGGCGAGCCTTGCTTCATATCACCGGGAGGATAGGCCCACCAAGCCCACCCAGTCAGTGTCGCATTGGTCGTTAATGCAGTTTACTCATCGCGGATGCCACTGCCTTACGAATCTGCTCAGGATCGTAGGACTCGGCAACTTTGATAAGACGCTTGCGTGGAACATCAACGATGGCCACTTCTGCATTCAGCTGCTTGGCGTCGGTGATGTATTGCGCTAGATGCAACAACGTCTGGGCTTGCTCGGCTTTCAATGGCGCGTCCACGACGTGAAGATAGAGCAGGAGAAGCTTGCCAGCATGGCTCGCGACGACAACATCCTGCCCCGTCCTCAAGACGACACCATCAACCGTAGTTGAGCACTTGGGAGGACTTGGCCGCGGCGTAAAGTCCACGTCGTCATTGGCGGCCACAATTTCCACGAAATTGCGAACCAACCCTTCTGCCTTATCCTTCAACGGACCAGGAAAGGCTGCCAAACGTGCGCAAGCGTCATTCGCACTCAAACCCGCACATACGTCCTTTACTGCCAGTTTGATGCAGTTGGTGTACCAAAGCGGGAATGACATCCCTTCACGTTGCCCAGAGCGCTGGTACAGCCGCGCCTGTTCGGCCAGTTCTTCCTCTGTCGCGACCGCCAGGCGGCTCGCTTTTCGTACAGTCAAACGATTACTCAATGGATGCTCCTTTCTCTTGCATTGCTGCAGGAGGCATTCCAAGAGACTGTGCGATTGCAGCTTGGCTCTTTGACTTTCGGCCGGGTTCACTGCTAAAATCGCTTGATTCGCTATTTGATGCTCAGTCTCTGGGCTACCGTCCTGCCATTCAGGATAAGCCACCAGCAACTGGTGGCTTTTTTACGGGGAGGTGAAATTAATTGAAATAAATCCCCTCCGTATACATTGAAACACTATCCATACGCCTGTGCAATCCGTTAATTTTCTGCGTATGTCTGTCGTTAATGCTTCGTTTAGTGACGCCCGTCTCACAGAATGAGACCAGCCCTAGTTGGGTTGACGGCTGACACGTTCTATCCGCCCCCTCCGCGGTGTTCCGCGCTTACCCTACGGGCGCCCTACGAGCACCATCACCAGGCTCAGAGTTCTGAGAGACGTCGGGCGAGTCCATTCCAGCGTTTGGCACGGCTATCTATAGCTGCGCCCTGTAGCCGCCGGGCAGTGCACAGCGCCCTCAAAGGCAATCAGTCTCATCTCCCTTCGAATGCAGATCGATCAGCTGAATGAATGATGTGGCGACGGTCGCGTCCGATGAGACGCCAGTTCCGCTAGGGCTGGCGGTTCTCCCTGGAAGGTGTAAAAATTTTCACCAAATGAACCTTACCCCGCGCCAGCAACAAGTCTTCGAGCATGTCAGCCGCCTTATCGCGGAGACCGGCTTGCCTCCGACAATCCATGAATTGATGGACGCTTTCGGCTGGGCAAGCCCCAATGCGGCGTCGAAGCATCTGCAAGCTCTGATTGAGAAGGGGGCGATCACCATGGCGCCCAACAAGGCCCGCACCATCCAACTGGTCGAGGCAACATGTGGGCCTGCCGCGCGCTTGAGCTCGGACACCTTGGAGCTTCCACTGGTAGGCCGGGTTGCCGCCGGCGAGCCCATCCTTTCCGATGGCTTCATCGAGCGCACCGTTAACATCGATCGCTGGATGTTCCGGCCGGTGCCGGACTTCCTGTTACGTGTACAGGGTGACTCGATGGTCGACGATGGCATCCTCGACGGGGATCTGGTCGCCGGCAAATCGACTTCGGATGCCGAACACGGACAGACCGTGATTGCCCGTTTGGGCGATGCCGGCATCACGATCAAGCGCTTGTATCACCGCGACGGCGTGCTGCGCCTCCTACCCCGCAACCCCCGTCATATGCCTATCGATCCGGACCCGACCGAGGACTTTGCGATCGTAGGCGTCTATTGCGGCCTGCTGAGGCGCGGCTGATGGCTCGGCTGATGACTCTCCACGAGCTGGTCGCTGGCCAGCACGTATGGCATGGCCGTAGTGCGCGTGCCTTGGAGGATGGGATACCCACCGGCTTTTCCGTGCTCGACGAAGCACTGCCGCTGGGCGGATGAACGCGCCTGCCTATGCCGAGCTGCACTGCCTATCCGACTTCACGTTCCTGCGAGGTGCGGCCACGGCGCGCCAGCTGTTCGAACGCGCGAAGAGCTGCGGCTACACCGCCCTGGCGATCACTGATGAGTGCTCCCTCGCAGGCATCGTTCGTGCTTTTGAGGCCGCGCGAGACACTGGCATACGCCTGATCGTCGGCAATGAGATCACCTTGATCGATGGAACGAAGTTCGTGCTGCTGGTCGAGGACCAAACTGGCTATGAGACCTTATGTGCTCTGATCAGCCGCGGCCGGCATGCGGCCGCCAAGGGCCAGTATCGGCTTTGAAGGTCAGCAATAAGCCGTAGAGCGACGCGGAGGTGGAGCAGTATCCAGTCCTATCAGAACGTCCGCTTTGGGTCGCACGGCGCCATTCGGCTAGGAATGGACGGTGAGAAATTCGGATGAGCGAATGTCAATAGATGCGGGCGGCGGAGTAGTGTGTATTCGACTAGGACGCGGCCTGAGGCAAGAAGTGATGCTCAAAGGTCTTAAGTAACGAAGTGTCGTTCACGGCTCTGACACGTGCGCGCAGGGTGTCACCTTCCACTAACGTGATTTCGAACTTCTTGCTATTGGCTTGGCGTGTCTTCTCAACTCGTTCATGTGCATGCGCGGAAAGCGCACCACTGGTCCAGAGTTCAAATCGCGGTGGCGGGCCCGACCAACAAAGTTGCTGAAGGTGGTGGCGCACGCGCGTGATGCGCGTAGTGAGCCACAGCTCGATCTGCTCGTCGTCGACCAGCGTGCCGGGGGCTATTCCTTTGCATTCGATCATCTGTGCCTCGACGCCTTCGTTGAGGTGATAGACATCGACTTCTGCGCTTCCATCCTCGCCTTTGCAGATCTTGTTCAGCCTGACTTGCCCAGCAGCCGTCTTGCGAACTACCTCGGCTACTAGCAGCTCGAAGAAGGCGCCACGCATATTGCCAACCGCACCCTCTAGCTTTCCAAGCTTGGAGAACAGCTGGTCGAACTTCTCCGGATCGATGACCCCTTGAGCGGCTTCATTGAGTGTCTGAACTAGCGCGCGGAAACCCTCGGCCACGTCCTTTCCGAAGAGAGAGGCGGGAGTGGCCGGCATGATTCCAGCCGATCGCAGAGCTTTGAACGCGTCAGCGTCGTATCCTTGTGCCACCAAGATGAACATCGTGCGCCCAATGTTCTTCAATGCCCCGATCGATCGAGCCTTATGCAGGAAAGGTTCGACGTGCGCGAGCTGCGCGTTCTCGATCAATAGCACATCGCAAACAACCCATCCCGACTTCACGCCCTTGTCTTTCAGCCGCGTCACGACGGAAGTGAGATAGCTGGGCGCGGTCAGATCCCAGGAAAATGTGCCCACGCGTGGCATTTCCGCACCCCGGGTGCGGACGGTGTTGTAACTCACCATGGCCAATCGCCGCAGCCACTCCCGAATGCTATCGAGCAGAACACCTTCCGCAATAAGGCGGGATCGAGTGGCAGCGGCCAGTTCATCCAAAGCCAGCTGATGACCCTCATACGTCTTCTTGCTCATTACGCATATTCCCAACCCGGGCAGCGCGTGCTTGACTAAGACATTGGCGTCGACCAAGCGGTCCAGCACCGTGAGCGCGGAGAGCTGCTTCTTCTGGGCAATCGGTGCACCACATGCGCCCAGAAAGTGATCAAGCGGTACAACCTCGCGAGCCTGGACGGCACCCAACGCCCGGGCGTAGGGCCCGTTAGTCGCCAGGATTGCCGCGTACAGACGATCCCAGTAGTAAGGTGACGCGTATTCGTCTTGGTGATAAAGAAATCGCGCCTTGCGTGCGAACGGCAAGTACGCCAGGCGCTTGATCTGCGGCGCCCCCCGGCTGACTCGCTGCCGCGCCGCCGCCGGCGACATGCCACACCGCGTCACCAGGTATTCCGTGAGCTCCGTGCTCAAGCAGGGACCTAGGGTCTTGAGGATGTCGGCCAACATGCTTAGCGCCTATGTCACAGAGCGCTATTTATAACATTCCACTACGTGGGCCGGTCCTTTTTCCGCAAGCGCGCAGTAATTCCCCTTAAAATCAGTAAGTTACAAGAATAAAAATTAGCCTATTCAGTAATGCTGTCACAGTGCCTATGTCACCAGGAAGTCTTAGCCTACTTACTGGAGCTGGGGACGAGGACGCCGCAATGCGGCGACGCATTCAGCACGCTCCCGGTGGGCTATCGTAAGGCAGAGCGCTCATGCGAGCGCTAGGGGACAGGAATGTATGGCAGCGCCACAAATCCGACGCCTTGAGCTGACTCGATTCCGTGGAATAGAGTCGTTAGTGTGGTGGCCCGCGCCTGGCGTCAATTTAGTCCTCGGTGGAGGTGACGTTGGCAAGTCCACCCTTCTGGAGGCGATCGCGCTCCTTTTGTATCCCACCAATGGCTTTGTGCTGAGCGATACCGATTACTTCAATCGTCTCGTAGAGAACGAGTTTCTCATTGAAGCGGTAATGTCTCTGCCAGACACTTCAGGGATACACGATCAGTCATGGACCGCGTGGCCGTGGGAATGGGATGGCGAGCAAGCGACGCTTCCCGACCCGGAGGCCGAAGGGCCAGTCCGTGATCCGGTGTACCGCATGCGAGTACGCGGCACCTCGGAATCAGATCTGGCGTATGAAGTGATCCAGCCAGATGGCAGCACAGTCTCATTCCCCACTGCGCTACGCAGGCGCATCGGGCTGGTACGACTGGTAGCCGATGATCGCAGCGATCGTGACCTGCGTCTGATCCAGGGCGGCGCTTTGGATCGTTTGCTCGATGATAGAGCTCTCCGCGCAAGGCTGGGTAGGCATCTTGCACAAGACGGGCTGCAAGATCAGCTGGTCAATGATGCACGCGCACGATTAACAGCCCTGGATGTCGACTTGACGAACCGTCATTTGCCGCACGGTTTAGGCTTGGGTTTTGTCGGCGGACCTGGTGTCTCGATCAACTCGCTGGTCGGACTGACTTCAGAAAAGGCTGGCGTTGCCTTGCCGATGACGAGCTGGGGCGCGGGTACGCGCCGACTTGCGGCGCTTGCCATCGCCGACAATTTGCAGGATGGGGCGCCGATCACCCTTATTGATGAGATCGAGCGAGGCTTGGAACCGTATCGACAAGCTGCACTCATGCGCTCGCTCGGCGCGCGACCGTCCCAGACGATGGTCACGACCCATAGCGGTTTTGCGATCACGGCAGCGACGGGGGCCACACTGTGGTATCTGGACGCCGCAGGCCGCATCGGGGAACTTCCGACCGAAAAGTTGGGCGCCCTTCAGCGGCGCGATCCGGCTGCTCTTTTGTCGCGCCTTACCGTCATTGTTGAAGGCATCACGGAGGTCGGCTTTCTCGAAGTACTGCTTGAGCGGCAGGTAGCCCGCGACTGGGGGGCATATGGGTTGTACATCGCTGACGGCGGCGGCAACGACCGGGCCCTGCAGCTCTTAGAGGGCTTACTGTCCGGGGGTGTGCAGTTCGCCGGCATGGCCGACCGTGAGGCGGGGGATCCGGCTCCAGAGCGTTGGGTGCGCGTCCAGCGGGCTTTGGGCGATGGTCTGCTCCGCTGGGATGAAGGCAACCTGGAATCCAACGTGCTACCTCTGTTTGGCGTCCAACGCCTGCAAACACTGATCACCGATCCCGACAACCGCAAGACAGGCCAACGCCGGAGATCGTTGATCGACCGTCTCGGACTGGCCCCAGAAGCGACGCTTGAGCAGATATCAGTTGCCGCCGGCGACGGCTTGATGCAGGTTGTGGTGGAGGCAGCGCTCGGCAAAATACCTCCTGACATCGTGGACGATGAACGAAGGAAGATGTTCAAGGGACACTCTTCGCAGTGGTTCAAATCGCATGCTGGTGGACGTGAGTTGGCGAACAAGGTCTTCGAGCTCGATCTCTGGCCAAGGCTGGAGCCACGCTTTATGCGCTTTCTCGCTGTTCTCCGCCAAGCGCTCCATGACTGATCTGGACGTCGCGGCCGCGCTGAGGTCCGACGCGCAACTCGTCGTCATCGAAGCACCCGCTGGATGTGGCAAGACTTATCAGGCCGCAGACTACGCTCGCTGGCTAGGGGAGCAGCTGCCCATCCGGCGTGCACTGATCTTGACCCATACACATGCAGCCTGCGATGTGTTCCGTGCTCGCGCACCGGTCGATGCACGACGCTTGCAGGTGTGCACTTTCGATGGCTTCATCACCCAACTAGCAGCGATATACCACCAAAGCCTGAGGCTCCCTCAGGACGTTGCCCGATGGGCCATCGAGCAACCCCAGGAAGGCTTCGCGGCGCTGGGCGAGCTGGTCAGCCAGCTATTGGCACGCTCCCAGGCGATCCGGAGCGCGGTGGTGTCCCGATATCCTGTCATCGTCTGCGACGAACATCAGGATACCAACGCGGCGCAGCACCGCATCGCGTTGCAACTTCTCGATGCGGGAGCCAAATTGCGTATTTTCGGGGACCCTCGCCAAGCCATTTATGGAACGACCAATGTCGAGCGTGCGGCGCATCGTGCGCGGTGGCAGTCACTGCGCGAACGCGCCACACGCTACGAGTCACTGGAATTTCCGCATCGCTGGACGAATGGGTCGCGCGCGCTAGGCAACTGGATACTTGCCGCACGGGCGGCGCTTGAGGCGGGGACACCGATTGACCTGCGCGGTGATTTGCCTCAAGGACTTCAGCTGGTGCGGGCCACCAATGACGGGAATCGCGGCCAGTTTCGCTTGGATGCAGAAGCGGCAACGGTGAGGGCCCTCGTGCGGCAATCAGACTCCCTCCTGGTCCTCACACCGACGCAGGGTCTTGTTGACAACCTACATAGTTTTTTCGGCAGAACCATTCGGATTTGGGAAGGGCATTCGCGCGATGCACTCCAGAAACTGTCCCAGACCTGCGCCGACAACCCCGGAAATGCGCCAGTCCTCGCTGCGGCGGCGTGCGACTTCATCCAGGCCGTGACGACCGGGTTTACTGCCGAGCGGAGACAACAATGTCTTCGCGAGATCGCGGATGGCGCCCAAAGAGCACGCCGAGGTATCCCTGCTGAGATGCAGGCACTAGCCCGATGCATCCTTGAGGCACCGGATCATGTTGGCGTCGCACGAGCACTCCAACGACTGATGTTCGCGGCCACGCCGCAGGGCGCGCTGTCCAGTGTCAAGATTGACCTCCACCGGGAGCTCCGCGAGGCGTCCCGGCTCGATCAGTTCACAGATGCCGTCCAGGGACAGGCGGAACTGACGCGGCGTAGAACCTTAGTCGGCGCCAGCATGCCAAATCGTGTTATCTCCACGATTCATAAGGCCAAAGGACTGGAGCGACGCGATGTCGTAATCATGCCATGCGATGCGAGCACGTTTTCTAGCACTGATTACAAACGATGTGTGACATATGTGGCCTTGAGTCGGGCAACACATTCGTTGACTCTCGTGATCAGCCCGGTGCGCCCGCCGCCCTTCTTCGTGCTGAATTAAAGCGGCTAATAAGTTACAGCAATGGCGATTCCGAAAGGAACAGATCTATTAAAGGAGCCACCTGATGCCCGCGACTACTTGGTTTCTCTTGGAGTGCACATCGAAATGGAAGTCGGGCACCGTAAAGGTTCTAGTTAAGGAAGAGGTTGACGCTGGCGATTCTCCGTCAATCAGCCTTCGCGTGCATTCCCTGCACTCCAAAGAGTTCCTTGGTTCGTTTGGGGGGAGGTTGCATTACACAGGCAGCATGTATGACCTTACGTGCGGGAACATGAGACTCGCCCCTGAAAAGCAGGGCTTCCATATCGGGACGTGGTGCCAAAATCGCGTCATTGAATGGGTTAAGGACAAACCCATCTTGCAGGTAAGAAGCATCCACTTGGCTGAAGTAGATGCCTGCGTAGATAATAGGGAGAGGCGGAATAGATTCTATGAACAGTTTGGCTTCAGAATCAGATGGAGCATTGAAGGAATTGCAGGGCGCGGCGATAACCAAGATACGTCCGAGTTGATGCCATTGGAAAGAATTGATTCTGTGAAGGCAGTTGAAGTCACGACTGCCCTGTCTGCCGCCATTCAGAAGGCTGAAAGGCTGGAAGTAAAATACGATAATTTGTCTAAAGCCAACAAATCTCTTTGCGAGCAACTGGACTCCTGCAATAAGACCATTTTGGGCGCGAAGGTTGTGGCCGCGGGGATTGTGGCGCTTGCTATCTGGGCGCTCAGATTTTATTGACATTCACACACTTCCGGCAAAGCTTTAGAGGATGCCAGCCTAGGAAAGCGACGTTGCTGCGGTAGTACTCGGACTACCTCATGAAGAATTGTGCGTCTTCGTACAAACAGCCAGCCAGTTGGACACTGCCGCCAAATGAATTGGACGCCGTCGCCAGCGAGTTGGACACCTAGGCGGGATTGATTCTGGGCCTACTCAGCGACGCTAGCTGACGCCGAAATACGGCGTGCCTCTTCGGCACCTCGCCGCTCGCTGTAGCGGTCCACCAAGTAGTCGCTACGGCCACGCACCAGCAGCGTGAACTTCATCAGCTCCTCCATCACGTCTACCACGCGGTCGTAGTAGGACGAAGGCTTCATGCGGCCGTTGTCGTCGAACTCCTGCCAGGCCTTGGCGACCGACGACTGATTCGGGATGGTGACCATGCGCATCCAGCGGCCCAGGACGCGCAGCGTGTTGACCACATTGAAGGACTGCGAGCCGCCGTTGACCTGCATCACCGCCAAGGTCTTGCCTTGGGTTGGTCGCACGCTGCCGTCTTCCAGCGGCAGCCAGTCGATCTGGTTCTTGAACACGCCCGTGAGCCTTCGTGCAAATCCAGTGAAAATGAGCGACCAGGTCGCAGCAGCAAACGTTGCGGGTAGTCTCGTCGCCAAACATCAAGAGAGCCGAAGACGCGCACGGATGGAGGCGAACAGTCGCTCGATCTCAGCGCTCTTTCGCTTCTGGTCTATTTTCTGCTGCGCTTCTATACGCAATCTATCTCGCTCCCAGCGAAGCTTTGCAAACTCGAACTCCAGATGTTGTTCGTCACTCAGCCTTCTCCCAGACTTGAGGATGTACCGCACGCGTGGCGAAGCGGCGACACGCTCAACGTTGTTGAATAGCGTATCCGTAGGAAGGTCGATCCTGATCGCCCCATCGTAGACCCTGCCCCAGAAAATGCGATGCAAACAATGCGCGACCTGTCGCCACTGGAACTGAATTATCGGCACCTTACTGACGATCCTCGGAAACATGTCGTAGGCACACTTCGCGGGCAAAGCATGGGCAGGGTCGCTCTCCAGGACCTCGCCGCGCCTTGCTAGACACAGCATCGCGAGAAATCCGTCGAAGCTCCATGTATTCCTAAGCGCCAGCACAGTTCTGCGTTCGGGTATATGGTGCGAGAAATCACCACGTTGATCGGGCGCCAGACACAGAATCCGACGAACCGGTGCTGGCGCCTGTTCGAGGTATCGATTGAGTTGACTTACCGACGGAGGCTCACGTCGTATCAGAGCGATCAACGGGTGGTTGATCCAGAGTCTTAGGTCAACACAGCCTTGGGTTGCTTCCAGGATCTTCTGGATCGAATCAATGCGCGGCCTGTTCCCGTCAGTGCACCAGCGCCGGATCGTGCCATTGGCCTCCACGTCGTCGTCGCGCTTCGCGTCTCCAGCCTGGCACCTCCGTTCAATGGCGTCGACGTCATCCGGGGGAAGTCCAAAGTGTCCAGCAATCGCGAACGAGAAAAGTCTCCCGCGACATTGGTTCACCGCCAAGTCGTGTGCCTTCCAAGTAGTTTCGTCCAATCCGCAGGGATACGTCACAGCCATACGCCCTCCGACTTAAAACCCCAAGCACATAAGGATGAGCCTGTCAAGGGAAGAGTTCAGCGAAGTTCTTCCCTTTCCTAGCTTCCGACACAGGGCTAGCCTCGCGGAATGAATAGGAATGATGCCGAGCTAGCCGGCCACATTGTCGCAGCAACGGAAAGGACGGATCTTGCGCAGTTTCGCGAGGAACTAGTCCGGGCACTGGGCCCCATGCTTGGCGGTGCCAAGTTGGCTGCAGCGCTGGGCTACAGAACAGCGGATGCGTTCGGGAAAGCAGCCCGGGGAAATCGGCTTCCAATTCCCACATTCGAGATCACGGGCCGACGCGGGAGGTATGCGACGACCACTGACTTGGCCAACTGGCTCTGGTCGAAGCGCAACGCTTCTCTCCCGCAAGACCCCCAATAGCCCCTTACCCACCGCAGAAGGAGGAACCTAGAGACCAGAGACCCCTACCCTAAATCACGGACTTCCAGGCCCGCAAAAAGAAACGGGACCCCTGCCAGGGTCCCGCGATGTCTACCAACTCACGACTGTAGCGTCGCTCTTTTCGTTGAGCCTGTCAACTGCTGCCTCCACGCAGCTAAAACGACAAATGCCCGAGAAGAAAATAATATGAAAAACAAATACATGACGCAAAGCGAAGCTGTGTCCTGCATAGAGGAGATGCTGCAGCGTTACTACGAGCAGCGCCGCCCGATTCGTCATTCGACCTTGCTCAAGGTACCCAACGGCGCTGCTTACCGCTGCTACCTCACTATCAGCCCCTTGTCCCGCGCACTCCTGAGCTATCGGATCGAACCGGAGCCCCTGCACTAAGCGTGGTGGCGTCGTCCGAATGCGGGCGACGCCCTAGTTGCTTTTCTTGCCCGGCGAGCCGCCCGGGCCTGGGACGTGCGCCTTTATGGCGCACGAAGGAGCTGTCATGACTGCTGGAACTAGCGCCACTGCGGGCAACTTGCCCGCGGCATCACATGCCGTCGACCCCAACTTACCTTACGAACCTCGCAAGCTAAGTCGCGGTGAACGTAGCCGCCGAGAGGTCTTCGTTTTCTTCTCGCCACGAAATCAACGTGTAGTCACCGTAGCAGATGTGGTCAATGCAGCCGTGTCGCTCAAGTTTGAGTTCGATGCATCGATCCAGTATTACATTGAGCGGCCGCGGCGACTGCAGCTGACGCCCAAACAACAGATCGACGTGTCGTTCTGGACGCGCAGCACTTCAGGTGAAGAGCGGTTCTACCTGGTGATTCCCGAAGCCGGGACGATCGGAAGCACCGCGGGAAATGTCTCCATTCGGGATCGCACCCAACTTGATGCCGCCGCCACCCGCAATAGCATACAGCTGCACTACCTTACCGAGGCGGAACTGTTGTCTGCGCGGACCATGCTTGCCACCGCGTTCGAACTGCTTCCACTGGTGTGGGATTACGGTCGCCTGCCCACACGCTCACTCATTCGCAACCACATTCGTGCACGGCTAGTCAACACCGAGCGCGTCTCGCTGCTGCATCTCATCAAGACATTGGATTTCACTTCGGCAAGCGTGCGCGCCGTGGTGGCGGGCATGATCCATGCTGGCGAACTGCGCTTGGTGGACTACTTCCCAGGGGCGACGGACGCCGTGGTCGAGGTGGTCCGTGCGTAACTTCTACACATGCTATCCGCCAGAAGAGTTGAACGCCTGGTACAAGCCGAAGGAGTCGGATCTCGCTGAACCAGTTCGTTCACGCTTTCGAGAAGCGTGCGCAGCGCTGACGGCCGTCCTAACGGGCGACATGGGCATCACTCGTGCCGCCGGCGCGCACAGACTATGTCCCAAGCGTTTGCGCGCCATGGTTAAGCGTGCCCCGCAGTTGGCGCACGACGGACAGCCGTACGGGTTTAGGGTATGCGTGCCTTGGGGGACCTATCATCGCGGCGAACAGGAAAGCGAGGCGCAGATGCCACGCCGCGCCGGTCCGCATGCGATGAGCCAGTTCATCGCCGCCTGCCCGGAGATTTCGATCTGGATTGACGAGTTTGGGCACCCCTTGCCGCCAGGGCGACCGCCCAAAGCCTTCGACAGGCTACACGCGAAGGTCGTCGCTGAACTAAAGCGTCTGGACCTGCAGGACTTCTATCCGCTAAATCAAGCCGACCGCGGGCGCCGCGCTTTGCTCCGCTTTATTCGTCAGCGCCGCATCGACCAGGCCTACGTGGGCAACCTGGACACCACAGCTGCCCAGCCCTCCACCTTGGCGGGAATATTCCGCGGGTCTCCGTTCGCCTGTACGGAAATTGATGGACACCGCATCGATATCGAGGCGGTGCTCGGCTTGGCATTGCCGAATGGCGGTACCGTCAAACGCCCGATCACTTCGATGTGGCTGTTGGTCGAGATTGAGGTCGAATCCCGCGCCGTCGTCGGCTGGGTTCTGCGCGTGGGCAGGGCTTACAACAACCTCGATCTCTCCTCCTGCATCACCAAGTCCCTGCAGCCGTGGAAACGCCGAGAACTTACCATTCCTGGCTTGGAGTACGCACCAGGTGCGGGCCTGCCTTCAGGCGCACTAGGTGTGATCTCTCAGTAGGTTGTTCATCCGGGGCATCTCTGGAAGATGGCGGTTACCAAGCCAAACCAGCCCCCAGGAGCCCCGGATGAACCTGCATAAACATGCCCGATTGAGCCCGCGTGGT
>JAEWOJ010000170.1 GCA_023399815.1 Pseudomonadota bacterium
CCCATGGCATAGAGCATGTAGGTGTAGTCCCAGACGCGCTCCTTGATCAGCGGCCCGGAATCGGCGACCTGCCTGGCCAGGGCGATGGCCTCGGCGCGCCGGCCCGCGCGCCACAGCGCGTTGGCGCGGTCGAGCCGCGCCGCCCAGCTGTCCGGTGCGATCCCGGCGATGCGCGCGCGCGCCTGCCGCGCCTCGTCGCGCAGCCGCCCGGCCTGCGCGCCGCCGATCTCGTGCGCCACCGCGTCCAGCGAATCGGCCAGCGCCTCCAGGCACAGCACGCAGCGCGGGTCCAGCGCCACCATCTCGCGCGCCAGCTGCAGGCGCTCCTGGTCATGGGCGAAGTCGAACAGCTCGTTCATCGCGATGCCGCGCCAGCGCAGGTAGCGCTCGTAGGCCTCCACGTTCGTGGTGCCGCCCTGCGCGCGGCTGAACGCCGCCACGTCCAGTTTCACGCTCAGCGCCTGGGCGACGTCGCGCGAGATCTCCTGCTGGATCGCGAATACGTCGCGCAGTTCGCGCGCGTAGGTCCTGGACCACAGGTGGGCGCCATCGGTGGCGCGGACGAGCTGCGCGGTGACCCGCAGCGCGTCGCCCTCGCGGCGCACGCTGCCTTCCAGCAGGTAGGCGACGCCGAGTTTGCGGCCGATGGAGCGCAGATCCTCGCTCCTGCCCTTGAACGAAAAGCTCGAGGTGCGACCCACCACCCGCAGCGCCTGCGCCTGCGCCAACTGGTCGAGGATTTCCTCGGCCAGCCCATCGGCCAGGTATTCCTGGTCGCGCGCGCGGGAAAGATCGACGAACGGCAATACCGCCAGCGAGGGCAGGGCGGGCGTGCCGGCCGGCGCGACGGGTGCCGCGTGGTCGTCCCTGCGCGACAGCCAGGCGGTGGCGACCGCCAGCAGCAATACTGCGGCGATGGCGACGGGCCAGGGAATGCGCGGCCGGGATGATTCCGCGGTCGCCGCCGCTGCGGGCATGGCCGGCACTGCCGCGGCATCGGTATCGGTCCGCGATTCCGCCGTCGCGGAGGATGGCGCTCCACAGGCGGGCAGGTCGAAGCGGTAGCCGACGCCGTACACCGTATGCAGCAGGCGCGGATGCAGCGCGTCCTCGCCCAGCGCCTGGCGCAGCAGGCTCATGATCCGGTTCAGCACGCCCGGGGTGACGTGCCGGTGGCCCCAGACCGCATCCAGGATCTCGTCGCGGGTGAATACCCGTCCGGGCGAGGCGGCCAGCAGCGCCAACACGGCGAAGGCCTTGGGTTCCAGCGTCAGCTCGCCGCCGCCACGCCACAACCGCCGGCCCGCGAAGTCGATGACCAGGTCGTCGAAGGCAAGGTGGTCCGGAGCAGGCTGCGGCATACGGTTCCCGGCGGGTGGCCCCGGTCGCGGCGAGTATAGGGCGCAACCCGTGGCGGCCGGCCGGTGCCTTCCGGTGCGTTTCCCGGCCATCCTGAGACTCGCCCAAGGTTCGCCTAAAGATCGGCCGGCATGGCGATGGCAGGCTGGCGGCACGCCCTGCGTCCACCGCAGGCGCGCCCTTCCGCCTGTCGTCTCCTTCCAGGGGAACCGCCATGAAAAAGCCCTCGTCCCGCCTCATCCTCCTGTCCGTCGGGTTGGCCGGCGCCTGCGGTCCGGCCAGCCTGCTGGGAAGGTCGGAAGACGCGCCGGTGGCGTACGACGCCGTGCTCGACCCGCGCGGCGCCGCCTGTGCCTCGCCCGCCGCCGGCCGCCCCGCGCTGCTCGCCGCGCTGGTGCTGGCGCAGACCGCCGAAACCCGGCCCTTCCCGGTGTTGCCCATGAAGGCCGCCGACGGCGCGGTGCCGCTGTACGACAACCTCGGCGGCCTGACCCTGGAGGTCGGCACGCGGAATGCGCGTGCGCAGGCGTACTTCGACCAGGGCCTGCGCTGGGCGTTCGCGTTCAACCACGCCGAGGCGCAGCGCGCGTTCCAGGCCGCGCAACGGGAAGACCCGGCGCTGGCGATGGCGCATTGGGGCGAGGCCTTCGTGCTGGGGCCGAACATCAACGCGCCGATGCTGCCCGACGCCGTCGCGCCGGCATTCGCGGCGCTGTCCCGGGCGCTGGAACTGGCGCCCGCCGCGCCGGAGAAGGACCGCGCGCTGATCGCGGCGCTGCGGCAGCGCTACTCGGCCGACCCGGGAGCCGACCGCGCGGCGCTGGACGCCGCTTTCGCCGACGCGATGCGGACCGTGGCCGCGCGGTACGCGCACGACGACACGGTGCAGGCGCTCTACGCCGAATCGGTCATGGACACGCAGCCGTGGGACTACTGGGAGGCGGCGGGAACCCGGCCCAAGGGCCGTGCCGGCGAGATGCTCGCGGTGCTGGAGACGGTCCTCGCGCGCAATCCCGACCACCCCGGCGCGATCCATCTCTACATCCATGCCGTCGAGGCATCCGCCACGCCGGAACGCGGCCTGCCCCACGCCCGGCGCCTGGCCGCGCTGATGCCCGGTGCCGGGCACATCGTGCACATGCCCGCGCACATCTACTACCGTATGGGCCTGTTCAAGGAGTCGATGGAGATCAACCGGCGCGCGATGGCCGTCGACGAGGCGTACTTCGCGACCTCGCCGTCCGACCCGTTGTACAAGGCCGCCTATTACCCGCACAACATCCACTTCGTGCTGGTGTCCGCGCAGATGGGCGGCGACGGCGCGACCGCGATCGCCGCCGCGGACAGGCTGGACGCGGCGCTGGCCGACGAGGTCGTCGCCGGGTATCCGCTGCTCGAACCGATCAAGGCCGCGCCCTACCTCGCGCACGCCGTGTTCAGCCCGCCCGCGGACATCCTCGCTCTGGAAACGCCGCCGGAAAACCAGGTGATCGTGGCGGCGCTGGCGCACCATGCGCGCGCGCTGGCGCACGCCGCGCGGCGCGACTTCGATGACGCGCAACGCGAGATCGACGCCATCGCCAGCATCGAACGGACCGCCGGCTTCCAGCCCTATCTCGACTGGTACATGCCCGGAAAGGAAATCGTGCAGACCGCGCGGCTGGTGGCAGGCGCGCGCCTGGCCGACGCGCGCGGCGACCTGGCAGGGGCCGCCAGGGCCTATGAGGAGGCCGTCGCCGTGGAGGATTCGCTTGCCTACATGGAACCGCCGTACTGGTATTACCCCATCCGCCAGTCGCTGGGGTCGGTCTACCTGCGGCAGGGCCGGCTCGACGCGGCGGAGCGGGTGCTGCGCGAGTCGCTGCTGCGCGCACGCGGCAACGGCTGGGCGTTGGCGGGGCTGGTGGAGGTCTACAGGCGCAAGGGCGACGCGGGCGCGGAGAAAGCGGCGCGGCAGGCGTACGACAACGCGTGGTTCGGCGGCAAGGCGCCGGACATCGCGCGGTTGTGAGGCCGCATGCGTGCGCACGGCTGTCGCCGGGACATGGGCCTCGAGCCCACCGCCGCGCCGGGACCGGTGTCTGCCGTGAAGCCTCGCCGGCGGGGCCGGCCGCTTCCCGCACGCGGCGACGCGGACGGGGTGGCCGTTCCGGGACAGGCCGCGCCTGGTCCGGAAGGAGCGGGCAGGTTCAGCGGCCGGCTGCCAGCGCGGCCAGCACGATCAGCGCCGCCGCGCAGGCGAAGCCGCCCAGCCACGCCAGGCTGCGCAGCGGCGGCTTGTCGCCGACGTAGAACAGGCCATGCAGGACGCGGAACACGACGAAGGCGATGGCGAGCGCATTGATCGTCTGCGCTTCCACGCCGGCCAGCTGCGCCAGGATCACGCCGGCGGCGAAGGGCGCGAAGTTCTCGAAGGCATTCAGGTGCGCCGCGTTGGCGCGCTGCACGAGGTAGTTGTCGCTCTTCGCGGCCCAGGCGCGCGGATTGCGGTTGTTGTAGCCGGGCCGTGCCTTGGCCACGGCCGTCCAGACGTAGGGCAATACCGCGGCGATCAACACACACCAGTAGGCGGGCGACATGGGGCTGCTCCTTCCGGAAGTCTGCGCGCAGCCTAGCAGCCATGCCCGCGGGCCGGAAGGCGGCCGCTCCCGCCGCGTTGCCACGCGCGGCCGGCGGAGCGGGCCGATACAATCGGCGCCCATGGCCACCCTCTCGCTTGCCGTCGACGCGTCGCTGGCGATCCCGGAAACGGAGATCGTCGAGCGCTTCGTGCGCGCCAGCGGCGCCGGCGGGCAGAACGTCAACAAGGTTTCCAGCGCGGTCGAGCTGCGTTTCGACGTGGCCGGCTCGCCGTCGCTGCCGGAACCGCTGCGCGCGCGCCTGCTGGCGCGGCGCGACCGGCGCCTCACCGACGAAGGCGTGCTGGTGATCGACGCGCAGCGCTTCCGCACCCAGGAACGCAACCGCGCCGACGCGCGCGAGCGCCTGGCCGACTTCATCCGCGCGGGGATGGCGGTGCCCAAGGCGCGGGTCGCGACCAAGCCGACCTACGGCTCCAGGCTGCGCCGGCTGGACGAGAAGAAGGGGCGCGCGCAGATCAAGCGCGGCCGTTCGCAACGCAACTGGGAGTAACGCTTGGACAACACGCCGTCGCCGGGCAGCCTTCCGGTCGTACCTCCGGTTCCGCCAAACGTGCCGCGCGTGCGTGGCAGCGGTTTCGTCCGCTGGCTGGGGCGCACGATCCTGCGCCTGGGCGGCTGGCGCGTGACCGGGCCGATCCCGGACCTGCGCAAGGCGGTGGTCATTGCCGCGCCGCATTCGTCCAACTGGGACGGCATCTGGGGCCTGGCGGCGAAGATGGCGCTGGGCCTCGAAGCGCGCATCCTCGGCAAGGACAAGCTGTTCTGGTGGCCGCTGGGCGCGATCCTGCGCGGCATGGGCGTGGTGCCGCTGGACCGCAGTTCGCCGCAGGGCACGGTGGGGCAGGCGGTGGCGATGATCCAGGGCAGCGAGTGCATCTGGTTCGCGCTGGCGCCGGAAGGCACGCGCAAGCCGGTGAAGGAGTGGAAGAGCGGTTTCATCCGCATCGCGCGGATGGCGCAGGTGCCGATCGTGCCGGTGTATTTCCACTACCCGGACAAGACCATCGGCATGGGCGCGCCGTTCCACACCAGCGGCGACGATGCCGCCGACATGGCCGCGATCCGCCAGTGGTACCGGCCGTGGATCGGCCGCAACCGCGGCACGGTCTGAACGATGGGCGTCGCGCTGGTCTGGCTGCGCGACGACCTGCGCCTGGACGACCAGCCGGCCCTGCGCGCGGCGCTGGAGCGCGGCCTGCGGCCGCTGCCGGTCTACATCCACGCGCCGGAGGAGGAGGGTGCATGGGCGCCCGGGGCGGCGTCGATGGCGTGGCGCCGGCGCTCGCTGGCGGCGCTGGCCGGTGCGCTGGAACGCCGCGGATCGCGCCTGCTGCTGTTGCGCGGACCCACGCTCGACACCCTGCAGATGCTGGCCGCACGTACCGGCGCCGAAGCGGTGCTGTGGACGCGGCGCTATGAGCCGGCCATCGAACAGCGCGACGCGCACATCAAGCGCAGCCTGCGCCAGGCCGGGCTGCACGCGGAGAGCTTCAACGGCGCGCTGCTGTTCGAGCCGTGGGAACTGGCGACCCGGCAGGGCGATCCCTACCGCGTGTTCACGCCGTTCTGGAAATCGGCGCGCGCGCACTGGCGTGCGCCGGCCACGTGGGATGCGCCGGCACGCCTGCCCCCGCTGGACGCGGTGGACGTGCTCGCGGGCGAGGCCCTGGACGCCCTGCTGCCGGCGCCGGTCCCGGCCTGGGACGCCGGCTTCTGGCAGCGCTTCACGCCCGGCGAGGACGGCGCGCGCGCGGCATTGCGGGCCTTCCTCGGCGGCGCGGTGCACGGCTATGCGCAGGGCCGCGATTTCGCCGCCGAAGCCGGCACCTCGCGACTGTCGCCGCACCTGCACCACGGCGAGCTGTCGGTGCGGCGCATCGCCGCCGCGGTGCTGGCCGCCGGCGATGCCATCGCCGAGGCCGATCGCGACCGCTTCCTCGCCGAACTGGGCTGGCGCGAGTTCGCCCACCACGTGCTGCACCATTACCCGCAGGTGCCCGAGCGCAATCTCGATCCGCGCTTCGACGATTTCCCGTGGGCGGCGCCCGACGAAGCGCTGCTGGGTGCGTGGCGGCACGGCCGCACCGGCGTGCCCATCGTCGATGCCGGCATGCGCGAGCTGTGGCATACCGGCTGGATGCACAACCGCGTGCGCATGGTGGTGGCGAGCTGGCTGACCAAGCACCTGCGCCAGCACTGGCTGCAGGGCGCGCGCTGGTTCTGGGACACGCTGGTGGACGCCGACCTGGCCAACAACACCCAGGGCTGGCAGTGGACCGCGGGCACCGGCGCCGACGCGGCGCCGTACTTCCGCGTGTTCAACCCGGTCAGCCAGGCAAGGCGGTTCGATCCGGACGGCGCCTACATCGCGCGCTGGGTGCCGGAACTGGCGGGACTGCCGCCGCCGGCGCGCTTCGCGCCCTGGGAACATGCGGAACTGGCGCGCCGGCTGGCGCCGGCCTATCCGCCACGCCCGCAGGTGGACCTGGCCAGCGGGCGCGCCGACGCGCTGGCCGCCTTCGCCAGCCTGCGCCGCGGCAGGATGTAAAAGGTAGGAGCGACGCAAGCCGCGACCGGGGCATTCCCGGTAACGCTTCGGTCGCGACTCGCGTCGCTCCTGCGAAAAAGTCGCCACCATCGGCACATGCCAGCCCACGGCGGACGGAGTAGGGTTGTCGGCTGCACGCAACCCGTCCCACAGGAGCACGTTACATGTCGCGCACCGTCATTCTGGCCGCCGCCATCAGCCTCGCGCTGGCAGCCTGTTCCGGCAAGGAGTCCACCGCACCCGTGAGCACCGACAACGCCCCCGCGGCCGGCCAGCCGGCCGACGCCTCGACCAATCCGTTCATGGCCGCCAGCGCGCTGCCGTTCCAGGCACCGGCCTTCGACCGGATCAAGGACGGCGACTACCTGCCGGCGTTCGAGGAGGGCATGCGCCAGCAGCTGGCCGAGGTCAGGCAGATCGCCGACAGCGCCGAGCCGGCCACCTTCGACAACACCCTGCTGCCGCTGGAGAAGTCCGGCGCCATCCTCGACCGCACCAGCCGCGTGTTCTTCGGCGTGGTGCAGGCCGACACCAATCCCGAGCGGCAGAAGATCCAGGAAGAGGTGATCCCGAAGCTGGCCGCGCACAGCGATGCGATCCACCTGGACGCCAAGCTGTTCGCGCGGGTGAAGGCGGTGTACGACGGCCGCGCCGAGGCCGGGCTGGATGCCGAGCAGCTGCGCGTGGTCGAGGAGACCTACAAGGGCTTCGTCAAGGCCGGCGCCCAGCTCAGCGACACCGACAAGGAAACGCTGAAGCAGTACAACGCCGAGGAGGCCACCCTGGCCAACGACTTCCACAACAAGCTGGTCGCGGCCACCGCCGCCGGCGCGGTGGTGGTGGACGACAAGGCGCAGCTGGCCGGCCTGTCCGACGGCGACGTCGCCGCGGCCGAGGAAGCGGCCAAGGGCCGCACGCTCGACGGCAAGTGGGTGCTGGCGCTGCAGAACACCACCCAGCAGCCGGTGCTGATGTCGCTGCAGGACCGCGACCTGCGCGCCAAGGTGCTGGAAGCCTCGGAAACCCGCACCGAGCATGGCGACGGCAACGACACCCGCAGGATCGTCCAGCGCCTGGCGCAGCTGCGCGCGGCCAAGGCCAGGCTGCTCGGCTTCCCGAACTACGCCGCCTACAACCTCACCGACCAGATGGCGCAGACCCCGGCCAACGCGCTGAAGCTGCTGACCGACACCGTGCCGGCCGCGACCGCCAAGGCGCGCGGCGAACTGGCCGAGATCCAGAAGGTGGTCGACGCACAAAGTGCCGATTCAAAGACGGGCGGCTTCAAGGCCACCGCCTCGGACTGGGACTTCTACGCCGAGCAGGTGCGCAAGGCCAAGTACGATCTCGACGAATCGCAGATCAAGCCGTACTTCGAGCTGGACAACGTGCTGCAGAACGGCGTCTTCTACGCCGCCAACCAGCTGTACGGGCTGACCTTCAAGGAGCGCAAGGACATCCCGGTCTACCATCCGGACGTGCGCGTGTTCGAGGTCAGCGACGCCGACGGCCAGCCGCTGGCGCTGTTCTACGCCGACTACTTCAAGCGCGACAGCAAGAGCGGCGGCGCGTGGATGGACGTGTTCGTCGAGCAGGACGGCCTGACCGGCAGCAAGCCGGTGGTCTACAACGTGTGCAACTTCACCAAGCCCGCCGCCGGCCAGCCGGCGCTGCTGAGCTGGGACGACGTGACCACGATGTTCCACGAGTTCGGCCATGCCCTGCACGGCATGTTCTCCAACACCAAGTACCCGAGCGTGGCCGGCACCGGCGTGCCGCGCGACTTCGTCGAGTTCCCGTCGCAGTTCAACGAGCACTGGGCGTCGGACCCGAAGGTGTTCGCCAACTATGCGAAGCACTACCAGAGCAAGGAGGCGATGCCGCAGGCGCTGGTGGACAAGATCGCCAAGGCCAAGACCTTCAACCAGGGTTACGCCACCACCGAGTACCTGGCCGCCGCATTGCTGGACCTGGCCTGGCACACGCAGGGCGCCGACGCGCCGCTGCAGGACGTGGACACCTTCGAGGCCGACGCGCTCAAGCGCTTCAAGGTCGATCTGCCGCAGGTGCCGCCGCGCTACCGCAGCAGCTACTTCGACCACATCTGGGGCGGCGGCTACTCGGCCGGCTACTACGCCTACTTCTGGTCGGAGATGATCGACGACGACGCCTTCGAGTGGTTCAAGGAACACGGCGGCCTGACCCGCGAGAACGGCCAGGTGTTCCGCGACAGGATCCTGTCCATCGGCAACACCCGCGACCTGGCCACCGCCTACCGCGAGTTCCGCGGCAAGGACCCGAGCGTCGAGCCGCTGCTGAAGAACCGCGGGCTGAAGTAAGCCCACCGCGCTTCCGTCGCCGGCCGCGCCGGCTTAAAGCCCCTCTCCCTGCGGGAGAGGGGTTGGGGTGAGGGGCCGGGCGCAGCCTCGCGCAAAGGAAGTCCGCAGCGGCTGCTTCCCCGGAATCCCAAGCAATCCTATTGCCCGCAGGCAGGGAACTTCCCCCAAAGGCCGGCAGTCCACACTCGATCATCGCCAATGGAGTGCCCGCCATGACCCAGGACCAACGCCCCGCCGCTCAGTCCGCCCGCCCCGTGCTGGCCTGGCTGCGCCGCGAAGCGCTGCCGCTGGCGGCGATGCTGCTGTTGCTGGGTGCGGCGCGCGACACCCTGGCCAACCACTACCAGGTGCCCAGCGGCTCGATGCAGCCGACGCTGCAACCCGGCGACCACGTCGCGGTGGACATGCGCGCCTATGGCCTGCGCCTGCCGTTCACCGGCATCCGCCTGCTCGACACCGGCCATCCGCAGCGCGGCGACGTGGCCGTGTTCGATTCGCCGGCCGACGGCACGCGGCTGATCAAGCGCGTGGTGGCGGTGGCCGGCGACCGCGTCGAACTGCATGACGGCTACCTGAGCATCAACGGCCAGCCGCTGCGCCTGCAGCCGCAGCAGGAAGCCTTCGGCGCCAAGCAGGTGATGCTGGACCTGGACGCCGGCGGCGGCCCCGACATCGCCGGCATCACCATTCCCGAGGGCAAGCTGCTGGTGCTGGGCGACCATCGCGGCAACAGTTTCGACGGGCGTTTCTTCGGCCTGGTCGATGCCGACAAGGTGTATGGCAAGGCGCTGGCGGTGTTCTGGCGCCGGGGCGAAGGCATGGAGTGGTCGAGGCTCTGAGGCCCGCACGCCGGGCACTGCCGCGCATGCCGGCGACGCCCGCGTTCCGATGACGTGATGCCGGATTCCTGCCACGGGTGAGTACGGCGGGACGCCGCGTCGTGCACGATCGCGGCAGATTGGTCGGTCCAATATTGCGGAAATACCTGTGCTCTAATGGGCGCGCCGTGGGCTGCGTGGTTCCATCCGCCTCCGATGGCATGGCCGCTGTTGAACTGGTCTGACCAGTTTCCGGCCATGGAATGCCCCATCCGTGGATGCCACCCCTGTCCGAGTCGGGAGCCGACATGCAGCCCTGGGAACAACTGTACGACCCCGCCGGAAATCTCTGGCTGTCCAGCCTGATCGCGCTGCTGCCCATCGCCTTCTTCTTCGTCGCCCTGGCCGTGCTGCGCATGAAGGGCTGGCTGGCCGGCACGTTCACCGTGGCCATCGCCCTGGGCGTGGCGCTGCTGTTCTACCGGATGCCGCCGATGCAGGCGCTGGGCGCGGCGCTGTATGGCTTCGTCTACGGCCTGTGGCCGATCGCCTGGATCATCCTGGGCGCGGTGTTCCTCTACAAGATCGCGGTCAGGACCGGCCAGTTCGACATCATCCGCGCCTCCATCCTGTCGGTGACCGAGGACCAGCGCCTGCAGATGCTGATGGTCGGCTTCGCCTTCGGCGCGTTCCTGGAAGGCGCGGCCGGCTTCGGCGCGCCGGTGGCGATCACCGCCGCGCTGCTGGTCGGGCTGGGCTTCAAGCCGCTGTATGCCGCCGGCCTGTGCCTGATCGCCAACACCGCGCCGGTGGCGTTCGGCGCGATGGGCATCCCGATCATCGTCGCCGGCCAGGTCACCGGGCTGGACGCGTTCGAGATCGGGCAGATGGCCGGCCGCCAGCTGCCGTTCCTGACCCTGATCGTGCTGTTCTGGATCATGGCGATCATGGACGGCTGGCGCGGCATCCGCGAAACCTGGCCGGCGGTGCTGGTGGCCGGCGGTTCGTTCGCCATCGCCCAGTACCTGACCTCCAACTTCATCGGCCCGGAGCTGCCGGACATCACTGCGTCGCTGGCCTCGCTGGTGTGCCTGACGCTGTTCCTGCGCCGCTGGCAGCCGCGGCGCATCTTCCGTTTCGAGACCGATGCAAGCACTGACGCCGCCACGCTGGCGGCCGACGCGCCGCGCTACGGCATCGGCCAGATCGCGCGGGCGTGGTCGCCGTTCCTGATCCTCACTGGGCTGGTCACGCTGTGGAGCATCAAGCCGTTCAAGGCGCTGTTCGCCGCCGGCGGCGCGCTGGAAGGCTGGGTGCTGAAACTGCCGGTGCCGGGCCTGGACCGGCTGGTGCAGAAGATGCCGCCGATCACCAGCGCGCCATCCGCCTACGAGGCGGTGTACAAGTTCGATTGGTTCTCGGCCACCGGCACCTCGATCCTGCTGGCGGCGCTGATCGCGATCCTCGTGCTGCGCATGCCGGCCAGGGCGGCGCTGTCCACCTTCGGCGAGACCGTGCGCGAACTGAAGACGCCGATCTATTCCATCGGCATGGTGCTGGCCTTCGCCTTCATCGCCAACTACTCCGGGCTGTCGGCGACGCTGGCGCTGGCCCTGGCGCATACCGGCGATGCGTTCACCTTCTTCTCGCCGTTCCTGGGCTGGCTGGGCGTGTTCCTGACCGGTTCGGACACCTCGTCCAACGCGCTGTTCTCGGCGTTGCAGGCCACCACCGCGCAGCAGATCGGCGTGTCCGACGTGCTGCTGGTGGCGGCCAACACCACCGGCGGCGTGACCGGCAAGATGATCTCGCCGCAGTCCATCGCCATCGCCTGCGCGGCGGTGGGGCTGGCCGGCAGGGAGGCCGACCTGTTCCGCTTCACCATCAGGCACAGCCTGGCGTTCACGGTGATGGTCGGGCTGATCACCAGCGCGCAGGCGTGGTGGCTGACGTGGATGATTCCCTGAGCGCCATGGCACGGCGCGGCACAATGACGGCATGAACATGCGTAGCGAAAGCCCGCAGCGGGTGTCGGACCGGGTCGCCGCGCAGCTGCGCGCGCGGGTGGAGGAACAGCGGTTGCAGCCGGGCGACCGGCTGCCGGCCGAGCGCACCCTGGCGGCCCAGCTGGGCGTGTCGCGCACCGCGCTGCGCGAGGCCATCGCCCAGCTGAGCAGCCAGGGCCTGCTGACCGCGCGCGTCGGTGGCGGCACCTATGTGGCCGAGCCGGCGGCCCGCGCGCGCCAGGCCATCGACGAGCCGCTGGCGCCGTACCTGCCGCTGTTCCAGGGCGATCCGGAATACCGTTTCGACGTGCTGGAAATCCGCCATGCGCTGGAAGGCGCCGCGGCCTGGCATGCGGCGCTGCGCGCCACCGCGGAAGACCGCGCGCGCATCGCCCAGGCCTTCCGGACCATGATGGACGCGCACGGCAAGGACGACCCGGCCGGCGAGGCCGCGGCTGACGCCGCCTTCCACCTGTCCATCGCCGAGGCCTCGCACAACCTGGTGCTGCTGCAGGTGATGCGCGGCCTGTTCGACCTGCTGCAGACCAACATCTCGCAGAGCCGCGAACGGCTGTACACCTCGCCGCGCACCTTCTCGCCGCTGTCAGACCAGCATCGGGAAATGATGGACGCGGTGCTGGCCGGCGACCCCGCACGCGCGCGCGCCGCCGCGCTGGCCCATCTCGAATTCGTGCACACCACGCTGCGCACGCTCGACGAAAACGAGGCCCGGCGCGCGCGGGCCTCGCGCCTGCCTTCCTCCCACGGTTGACCCATGATCATCTCCGCCCCCACCGATTACCGCGCGGCCGCGCAGCGGCGCCTGCCGCCGTTCCTGTTCCACTACATCGATGGCGGCGCCTATGCCGAGCACACGCTGGGGCGCAACGTGTCCGACCTGGCCGGCATCGCGCTGCGCCAGCGCGTGCTGCGCGACATGGCCGACCTGAGCCTGGAGACGGAGCTGTTCGGCGAGACGCTGGCGATGCCGGTGGCGCTGGCCCCGGTCGGCCTGACCGGCATGTACGCGCGCCGCGGCGAAGTGCAGGCCGCGCGCGCGGCCGACAGCCGCGGCATTCCGTTCACCCTGTCCACCGTGTCGGTGTGCCCGATCGAGGAGGTGGCGCCGGCGATCAAACGGCCGATGTGGTTCCAGCTGTACGTGCTGCGCGACCGCGGCTTCATGCGCAACGTGCTGGAGCGCGCGCAGGCGGCAGGCGTCACCACGCTGGTGTTCACCGTGGACATGCCGGTGCCGGGCGCGCGCTACCGCGACGCGCATTCGGGCATGAGCGGGCCGCACGCGGCGCTGCGCCGCTACCTGCAGGCGACGACGCATCCGCGCTGGGCGCTCGACGTGGGCCTGCGCGGCCGCCCGCACGACCTGGGCAACATCTCCGCCTATCGCGGCCACCCGACCGGGCTGGCCGACTACATCGGTTGGCTGGGCAGCAACTTCGATCCGTCGATCTCGTGGAAGGACTTGGAGTGGATCCGCGCGTTCTGGAAGGGGCCGATGGTAATCAAGGGCATCCTCGACCCCGAGGACGCGCGCGATGCGGTGAAGTTCGGTGCCGACGGCATCGTCGTCTCCAACCACGGCGGCCGCCAGCTCGACGGCGTGCTGTCCACCGCACGCGCGCTGCCGGCGATCGCCGACGCGGTGCGGGGCGACCTGACGATCCTCGCCGACTCGGGCATCCGCAACGGCCTGGACGTGGTGCGCATGCTCGCGCTCGGGGCCGACGGCGTGCTGCTCGGCCGCGCCTTCGTCTACGCGCTGGCGGCGCAGGGGCAGGCGGGCGTCGCCAACCTGCTCGACCTGATCGCCAGGGAGATGCGCGTGGCGATGACCCTGACCGGCGCGCGCCGCATCGCCGACATCGGCCGCGACGCGCTGGTGCGGCTGCCGGCGTGAGCCCTGGTCGCCCCTTGTAGGAGCGGCTTCAGCCGCGAAGGGGCTTTACCGGGAAA
>JAEWOJ010000046.1 GCA_023399815.1 Pseudomonadota bacterium
CCTGGGGTTCCGCGGGGGGGGGGGGGGCGGGGGCCGGCCACTACCCGGTTTGTCTGTTGCGCAGCAGGCTGAGGGCGAAACCGGCCACCGCCAGCGCGCCGGCCACCAGCACGGCCCACAGCACCAGGTTCTTCCAGTCGCGTGCCGGCACCGCCGGCGCGTAGGCCTTGTCGCCGGCGCGCATGGCGCCCTCGCCGAGGACGGCGGCCGCCGGCTGCCACTGCGCGCCGTTGCGGGCGCGCAATGCGACCAGCATCGGCTCCAGGTTCGTCGCGCGCGCTTCGGCGCGCGCATTGCCGGCCACCAGCAGGTAGGGCGCACGGCCCTGCGCCAGGAACACCACGCTGCCCGGCCGGTAGCCCAGCTTCAACGCCGGTGCCGGCGTTCCGGCGACCGCCGGTTCGGCCTGCAGCTGCCAGTCGCGGTCGCTGGTTTCCTGCCCGAGCTGCAGCGGCGCCGAGGCCTGTTTGCGCTCGCCTTCCTGCAAGGTCCAGGTGTTCCAGCCGCTGGCCCGATGCTGCCAGGCCTGCGTCGCATCGGCCGCCTTGCGGTCCTCGTCGCTGCTGGAGACGGTCCACGACACCGCGGTGTTGGCGGGCATCGCCACGTCCACCTGCTGCACCGGGTAGCGGCCCTGCATCCGGTAGCGGAAACGCGCCGGCGCGGCGGCGTCGGGCGCGGCCAGTTCGATCCACTGCCAGTCGCCGGCATCCGCGCTTGCGGCCAGTTCGCCATGCAGCGCGCGCAGCGGCGGCGCGCCCTCGCGCTGCAGCGGCACCAGCCGCAGGTAGCGCAGCGAGGTGGACAGCGCGATGCGGTCGCTGCTCAGCTGCCGCCCCTGGTTGCGCAGGCGCACCAGCCGCACTTCCGGGTCGAGCACCTGCCAGCGGCGCAGGTCGTCGCTGCCTTCCAGCCGATAGCCCAGGTCCAGCGCCGCCGGTTCGCCTTCCCACTCGACGCCCAGCGCCCGCACCTGCCCGGCCTGGCGCCCGAGGTCCACCAGCCACGACGGATCGCCCTGTGCCGCGCCCGCGGCGCCCAGCGAATTGCGCACCGACACCACCCGGCCGCCGGCATCGCGCTGCACCACCACGCTCAGGTCCTCGCCCGTCGTCGTCGCGGCGCTGGCGGGCAACGCGAACCAGTCCAGCTCCACCTGCCGCGCCGGCCCGGCAATCGGCGTGGCCGCGGCCTGCACGGCGCTGGCCATGGGCCTGCCGTCGGCGTCGATCACCTGCACGTCGCGCAGGTCGCGCCAGTACGCGGCGCGGTAGACCCCGGCATCGAGCGCGACGCGGTAGGCGCCGGCGTCGTCCTGGGCCAGCCGCAACGGCCACTGCGTGGCGAAATCGTCGGCGGCGTGCGCCGTCAGCGGCAGCAGCGCCATCCACCACAAACGCTTGATCATGCGGAGGCTTCCTCTCGTTGCGGGTCGTTGCCGCGCTTGCGCGGCGGCGCCGGCGCCAGCCAGCCGACCAGGGTGCACAGCAGGCCGTAGGCGATGAAGGCGCCGATGCCGAGCAGGTCGCCGAGATTGCCGCGGTCGATCAGCAGCAGCTTGGCCAGCACCACCGCCATCAGGATCGCGCCGGCCAGCCACAAGCCCCATTGTCCGCGCCGCGAACCGCTCACCCAGCCGATCACGCCGAGCAGGCTCCACACCACGGTCAGGCTGGTCTGCGCCAGGCTGGTGTCGATCAGGCGGCCGTTCCAGTCGATGCCACCCCAGTGGTGCACGGCGCGCAGGGTGACCGTGCTGACCAGCACCAGCGCCGCCAACGGCAGCAGGCCCAGGCGCAGCCCGGCTAGGCGCGAACGCGCATCGACGGACCACAGCCGCATCGCCGCCAGCACCAGCACGGCCAGTTGCGCCAGGTCCAGCGGGTTGAGCAGTGCGATCCACGGCAGCGGCGCCGAGGCGCCGTCGCTGGCCAGCGACAGCAGCCACCACAGGCCCAGCACCGCGAACGTCAGCGCCTGCAGCACCGGCCGGTAGCGGTCGAACGCTGTGCCCAGCGGCTGCGCCAGCCAGTTCCAGCGGCGGATCGACAGCGCCGCCAGCAGCAGCCACGGCAGCGCCAGCAGCATGCCCACCCAGCCACCGGCCAGCTCGAAGCGCTGGCCCAGGTGCCAGGACAGCAGCGACAGCACCGTCGGCCACAGCAGCCACCAGGCCAGCTGCGCCGGGCCGGCGATCGCATCGCCCGCCGCGCGCAGGCACAGCAGGCCGCGCACGCCCAGCGCGGCGAACAGCGGCCATGCCCACGCGCCGTGGCCGGCGAACGGCTGACCGTACTCGGCCACCTGCATGAAGGCCAGCGGGAAGGCCAGCACGAAGCAGCCCAGCGTGGTCAGCGACAGCCCCGGCGCCGGCCGGCGCCGGTGCACCTCGGCCGCCAGCCAGCCGGTGACGCCCAGCAGCAGCAACAGCCCGTGCAGGGTGCTCGCCGGCGCGACGAAACGCCCGATCTCGGTGGCGACGTTGCCCAGCCACCAGGCCAGGCCCCAGGCATAGGCGATCGCCGTCACCGGCACGTTGTCGGCCGCGCGGTACAGCCAGGCCGTGGCGAACGCGGCCAGCGCGATCAGCAATGCGCCCATGAAGGCCGCGTTGGCGACGGCGAACGTCGTGCCATCGTGGACAGCGTGGGCGCCGTCGATGCCCACCGCCAGCGCGAACGCCGCCGCCAGCTGCAGGCCGATGCCGGTCCAGCGCGCGAGCCGGCGCTGCTGAACCAGCCCCAGCCAGACCAGGCCGGCGCCTTCCAGCGCGAACACCGAAGCGGTGGCCTTGGCCGACAACGCCAGCGGCACCGCCAGCGTGGCGAAACCCACCGCGAGGATCGCGTAGCCCTGCGCCAGCAGCCGCAGCCGCTCGCGGCCGAGCAGCGCGCGCGCCAGCACCGCGTACAGCACGGCGACGCCGAGCGCGCACAGCGCCAGCGGCATGCGCTCGCCCTGCAAAAGCCCGGCCTGCAGCGAGAACGCCACCAGCGGCGTGCCGAACAGCAGGCAACCGTCGATGCGCGCGCCGTTCGGCGTCGCCGCCCGACGTGCATGCAGCAGCGGCAGCAGCAGGTAGAACACGAAGAACAGCACCAGGAACGGCTCGGTGCTGGCGAACTTGGCCGGCGCGTAGTCCAGCACGCCCCAGATCGTGCCGATGCCCCAGGTGAAGGCGAAGCCGAGCAGGTTGAGGATGCGCCACGGCCGCACCCAGGCGATGGCGAAGATGCCGGCGTTGAGCAGGGCGTAGTACGAGAACAGGCCGACATGGTTGCCGCTGCCGTCGGACAGCCAGACCGGTGCCATGAAGCCGGCCAGCACGCCGAGGATGGCCAGCGTGCGCGACTCCTGCAGCACCGCCATCGCGCACAGCCCGGCGATCAGCACCACGCTGATCGCGAATGCCGGCGCGATGTCGAGCAGCGCGTAGTTCTTCGCCGCGGCGAACACCGTCAGCAGCAGCACGCCGATGGCGCCACCCTGCAGCGCCAGGGCGAAGGCGCGATGGCTCTCGCGCTTGCGCCAGGCGAACACCAGCCCGGCCAGCGCCACCGCGCTGATGCCGGCCAGGCGCAGTGTGATCGGGAACCGCAGCCAGCCCTGGTCGCTGACGTACTTGAGCAGCGCCGCCACGCCGGCCAGCAGCACCAGCATGCCGACCTTGACCGGCACGTTGCCGGACGTGAACCACTGCTTGGCGCGCTCGATGCCGCGCTCGACCAGGTTCGGTTCGGCCGGCGCCCACGCTTCCGGCGGCGGCGTGCGCTCCGGCACGGCACGGACCGGCGGCGGCACGGCCAACGCCGGCAGGGGCGGCAACGACGGTGGCACGACAGGCTGCACCGGCTCCGGCGTTTCCCTCGCGGGCTCAGGCCCGGGTCCGGGCTCGGGTTCCGCAGGCGCGGGCTCGAACGCTTCCGCCTCCGGCAGCGGTTCCTCCCGGGCGTTGCGCCATTCCCTGCTCGCGGGCTGCGGCGCTTCGCCGTCCTGCCACCGCGCGAGCGAAGCCTCCAGCGCGGCGACGCGCCGCTTGAGCGAGGACACCGACACCAGCGCCATGACCAGCAGCACCGGCACCGCCAGCACCACGGCCACCACCAGCAACCCCAAGACCACAAGCCCGCCGTCCATTCCTCATCCTTGCTACCGGTAGGTGCGGGCACCACCTTATCCACGCCCCAAGGAAACGCAAGATGCCGGGGCTACCGGGCATGGCCGGGCATGGGCTTGCGCGATGCGGCGCCAGCAAGCGTTGCCCGCTCTACGTCCCTGCCCAAGCGATACCTGCCGACGCACGGCACATCGATGCGCCACAAGCGCGCGGCGCACCCCCATGGCAGCGGGCAAAAAGAAGGGCGCCCTCGGCGCCCTTCCTTCATCCAACCGCGACGGACCGGTCAGGCCGCGACCACGCGCACCATTTCCAGGCACTTGTTGGAGTAGCCCCACTCGTTGTCGTACCAGCTGACCAGCTTGACGAAGGTGGAGTCCAGCGCGATGCCGGCCTCGGCGTCGAACACCGAGGTGTGGGTCTCGCCGCGGAAATCGGTGGCGACCACCTTGTCCTCGGTGTAGCCCAGCACGCCCTTGAGCGCGCCTTCGCTCTGCGCCTTCACCTCGGCGCAGATCTCGGCGTAGGTAGCCGGCTTTTCCAGCTCGACGGTCAGGTCGACCACCGACACGTCCGAGGTCGGCACGCGGAAGCTCATGCCGGTGAGCTTCTTGTTGAGTTCCGGGATCACCACGCCCACGGCCTTGGCCGCGCCGGTGGAGGACGGAATGATGTTCTCCAGGATGCCGCGGCCGCCGCGCCAGTCCTTGTTGGACGGGCCATCGACGGTCTTCTGGGTGGCGGTGGCGGCGTGCACGGTGGTCATCAGGCCGCGCTTGATGCCCCACTTGTCGTTGATCACCTTGGCCAGCGGCGCCAGGCAGTTGGTGGTGCACGAGGCGTTGGAGATGATCGCCTGGCCGGCGTAGGTCTTGTCGTTGACGCCGAACACGAACATCGGCGTGTCGTCCTTGGACGGCGCCGACATGATCACCTTCTTCGCGCCCGCGTCGATGTGCTTCTGCGCCGCTTCCTTGGTCAGGAACAGGCCGGTGGATTCGATCACCACGTCCGCGCCCACTTCGTCCCACTTCAGGTTGGCCGGGTCGCGCTCCTGGGTCAGGCGGATCTTCTTGCCGTTGACCAGCAGGTCGTTGCCGTCGACGGCGACGTCGGCCTTGAAGCGGCCGTGCACGGAGTCGTACTTGAGCATGTAGGCCAGGTAGTCCGGCTCCAGCAGATCGTTGATGGCCACGATCTCGATGTCGTTGCCGAAGTTCAACACCGCCGAACGCAGCACGTTGCGCCCGATGCGACCGAAACCGTTGATGCCGACCTTGATTGCCATGTTCACGAACTCCTGCAGCCGCAGACCGCTGCGGCGGGGGTGGAAAGGGGCCGTCATTGTAGCAGCCGGGCCCGTCCGGCTGGCCGCGGCGGATGCGGGAAACGCCCATGCGCGCTGTCGCCCGCACGCACGGCGATGACCGCGCGACGCCGGCCGGAGCGTGAACGGGCCATGAGCGCGGCAGTGGGTTTGATCCGGATCAAGGCAGGCATCGGGCACGCGGCAGAGACTGGCCGCAACCTCACCAAGCAATGGAAACACACCATGCGCAAGACCCCCGCCCTGCTGCTGTCCGGCCTCGCCGCCGCCCTGGTCCTGGCCGCCTCCCCCGCCATGGCGCAGTCCAAGGGCGACTGGACCCTGGGCGTCGGCGTCCACAACGTCGATCCGAAGTCCAGCGCCGGCGACCTCGACGGCTCCGCCCTGGGCCTGGGCGCACTGCCGACCAAGGTGGACAGCAGCGTGCGTCCGACCGTGACCTTCGAATACTTCGTCGCCGACAACGTGGGCGTCGAGGTGCTGGGCGCCCTGCCGTTCCAGCACGACATCAGCATCGATGGCGTGGGCAAGGTCGGCCGCACCAAACAGCTGCCGCCGGTGGTCTCGCTGCAGTACCACTTCGCCAACGAGAGCAAGGTCACTCCGTTCGTCGGCCTGGGCGTGAACTACACCACGTTCTTCGGCACCGACGGCAAGGGCGCGCTGAGCGGCGCCAAGCTCAAGCTGGAAGACTCCTGGGGCCTGGCCGCGCACGCCGGCCTGGACTTCGCGCTGAGCGAGAAGGGCGCGCTGCGCGTGGACCTGCGCTGGGCCGACATCGACACCAAGGTCAAGGTCAACGGCAACAAGCTCGGCACCGCCAACATCGATCCGCTGGTGTACGGCGTGGCCTACGTCTTCAAGTTCTGACCGGGCCAGGGCTTCCCCGCCGCCGCGGGGAAGCGACGTCCTCGGGCCTGCCCATGGATTGCCGCGAGCCAAGCGCGGCGGTTGCGTGGGCAGGCCCCACTTTCGGCACAGTGCCGGCCCGCCGGCGCCGCTAGAATGCGGCGATGAACATCGCCCCTCGCCTTCCCGTCCTGCTCTGCGGCCTCGCGCTGGCCGCGACCGCCCTGCTTCCCGCCTCCGCCTTCGCCTGGGGCGCGCAGGGCCACCGCCTGGTCGCCCGCATCGCCGAAGCGCACCTGGACCCCGCCGCGAAAGCGGAAGTCGACCGCCTGCTGGCCACCGAGCCCGGCGACACGCTGGCCAGCATCGCGCCGTGGGCCGACCAGCTGCGCGCCGAGGATCCCGACCTGGGCAAGCGCTCGGCCGGCTGGCACTACGTCAACATGGCCGAGGACGGCTGCATCTACGACCCGCCCAGGCACTGCCGCGACGGCGACTGCGTGATCGAGGCGCTGAAGGCGCAGAGCGCGCGCCTGGCCGACCGCAGCCTCTCCGACGCCGAGCGCCTGCAGGCGCTCAAGTTCGTCGTGCACCTGGTCGGCGACATGCACCAGCCCATGCACGCCGGCTACGGCCACGACAAAGGCGGCAACACCTACCAGCTGCAGTTCAACGAGCGCGGCACCAACCTGCACTCGCTGTGGGACAGCGGCATGTTCTACGCCCTGCAGCTGGACGACGACCAGTACCTGCAGCGCCTGCAGGCGCTGCCCGCCCCCGCCGGCATCGTCGCGCCGCAGCTGCAGGACGATGCGGCGCGGTGGGCCGAACAGAGCTGCAGCATCGCCACGCGCAAGGGCGTCTATCCGTCCGGCCACAAGGTCGACGATGCGTATGCCGATACCTGGCGCCCGGTCGCCGAGGCGCAGCTGCGCCTGGCCGGCGAACGGCTGGCGGCGCTGTTGAACGAGCTGCTGGATCAGTAGATGCGGGGCCTGCCCCGCATGAAGCTTTCCCGGTGAGGCCCTCGTGCGGGGCACGACAGCCTCGCCACGGATGCGCGGCTTGCCCCGCATCCCACCTTCCGGTGAAGCCTTGCAGTGGCGCCCGCCGTCAACGCGGCGTCTTGCCCACCCGCACCTGTGCCTGCCCCTGCACGATCTCGAAGGTGAACGCGTAAGGCAGCGTCACCGGCACGTCCTCCACGCGCGCGGCCCCGCTGCAGTCTCCCGCCACGGCGGGCGTGGCGTCGGGGGCGAAATGGCAGATCGCCGCGGGCGTGAAGCGCCACTGCCGCACGGCAGCGTCCGCGGCCTGCAGCAGGTACGCGTTGCCCGCGTCGTTGCCCGCGCCGCACTGGCTGTGCGCCAGCAACGGGAAGCTGCGCTGCACCTGCCCCTGCGCATCGACGACGACATTCAGGCACACCGTCACCGGCGGCAGCGATTGCCGCGCCTGCATGGCCGGCAGTTCCGGCAGCGGCGCATGCACCGGTTCGGGCATGCGGAAGACCTCGCGTCCCGACAGCGCGTACGGCTGCACGCCGCCCTGCCCACCCGCGGATTCCGACGGCAGCAGGCGCTGGCCGATGTTGTAACCGCTGTCCGCCGTGTCCTCGGCGACGACCGGCCGCGTCGCGCAGCCGGCCAATGCCAGCAGCAGGCCCGTCGTCCCGAACGCGACCGCTGCCGGCCTGCCCCACATCACGAGGCGCTTTCCTCGCTGGTCGTGGTGGTTTCGTCCCTCTCGAAGCGCACCGGGATGCGCACCTGCCCCGCAATGGCGCGGCCAGCCTTCCGCGCCGGGTTGAACGTCCATTTGCGTGCCGCCTCCAGCGCCGCTTCGTCCAGGTCGGCATGCCCCGAACTGCGGTCGACCACGACGCCGGTGGCCGTACCGTCGGCGGCCACGTCGACCTTCAGCACCACCTCGCCGGTGTTCATGCTCGGCGGATAGCGCGGCGGCGACATGTTGGCGAATCCCGGTGTGCGCGCCGGCGCATCCGCCGGCTCCACGCCAACACGCGCCCGCTCCGCAGGGTCCTGGACGGCGGCCATGGCGCCGGCCTGCATGCCGAGGTCGGTAACGACCGCTTCCATCTTGAACAATGAATCTCCGTCCTTCGTGCTGGCATGCATGCGCGCAGTACCGTCGATCGGCACCACCAGCCGTGGCGCCGTGATGATCAGCCTGCCTTCGCGGAGGGTGCCAGACAGCGCGACGTGTGCGGCGTCCAGCGGTTCCACCTTGAACTCGCCCGTCCACGTGCGGCCAGCCGGCGTCTCCATGGAGAACACGAACGGCTTGCCCGCATGCTCACGCACTTCGAAATCGCGCGCCTGGCCATCCACATCCAGCCGCAGCTTCACGCTGTAGTAGGCGGTGCCCGCGGCGATCTTCTCCACCTGCGCAGGCTGCGCGGCCCAGGCCGCATAACCCAGTCCCGACGACAACCCTGCCGACAACAGCACCATCGCGAACCACTGCTTCTTTCCCGGCACCGGACGCTTCAACATGGCGATACGCTCCTTCAACGGATGGTGGTCCTGCCAGTGGCAACCCACCGGCAGGGGCGACAGCGCCAGCCCGGTCTTGAGCATGGCGTTGCCATAGCTGCGGCGTGCGCCATCGCCGCGGGCGATGACGCGCTCGTCGCAGGAGAACTCCTGGTCCTCGCGGCAGCGGCGCACCGCCAGCGGCAGCAGCGGGTTGAACCAGTACAGGCACTGCATCGACGCCAGCAGCGCGTTGACGGCGATGTCGCCGCGGCGCAGGTGCACCTGTTCGTGCAGCAGCACGAGCTGCCGCTCCCGCGCGCCGTAGCGCTGCTCGAAATCCGCCGGCAGCACGATCCGCGGCCGCCACAGGCCGACGACCGCCGGCAATCCGGCAGCGCCGCGCGCTTGCCACAGGCCGTCGTCGCGGCGCCGCAGCCGCCCCAGTCCGCGGACGAAACGCCGCTGCTGGCGCAGCAGCCACGCCGCCATCGACAACGCGCCGGCCAGCCATACCGCCCCCAACAGCGCTGGCCACGGCAGTGCAGGCATGCCCGATCCACCCACGGCCGCGACCGTCGGCAGCGCCGCGCCGATGACCGTCATCGGCAACGCCGCCATGCGCGGCGCCGGCAGCAGCACGGCGACCAGCGCCGCAGGCACCGCCAGCCACAGCAGATAGGCCGCGCTGGCACCGAGCCAGCGCCGTACCGCGCCGCGCAGCGCCAGCACCACGGCCATCGCGATGCCGCTGGCCAGCGCGGTCGTCAGCAACGTGCGCAGGAACTCAAGGCTGGTCATCGTCGAGTTCCTCCAGCAGTCTGCGCAGTTCGGCCACGTCGTCGCTGCTCAGCTTCCGGTGCTGGCTGAAATGCGCCACCAGCGGCGCGACGCGCCCGTCGAACAGGCGTTCGAGCAGGCTGCTGCTCTCCTCCAGCAGCCACGCGTCGCGCTGCACCAGCGGTGCGTACAGGTAGCGGCGCCCCTCCCTGGCCGCGCTGATCGCGCCCTTGTTGAGCAGACGGTTGAGCAGGGTCTTGATGGTGGCCTCGGCCCAGTCGTTGCGGCCGCCCAGGCGCGCCATCACGTCCTCGGCCGTGAGCGGATGCGCCTCCCACAGGACCTCCATCACCACCGCTTCGGCTTCGCTGATCCGGATCATCGTTTACGTCTGTAATTTTTATCGATTACACGAGTAAACGAAACACCTGTCAAGCACCCACCGGGGCTTCATCGCCGGGGTGCTGTAATGCCGCCTCCCTGGAACGGCGCACCCGTCATGCCCCACCACGTGACCGATCCCGATGCCGCCGCGACATGGCTGCTGGCCCATGTCGAAGGACCGCTGCGCATCGGCGCGCCGCTGGCGCTGGGCAAGCCGCACCGCCTGCTCAACGCGCTGTATGCGCGCATCGAGAACGACCCGTCGCGCCCGCTGCAGCTCTACACCGCGCTCTCGCTCGATCCGCCGCGGGCCGGCGGCGATGGCCTGGAAGCGCGCTTCCTGCGCCCGTTCGTCGAACGCCACTTCGGCGCGGATTTCCCGCGCCTGGCCTATGCGCAGGCGGTCGCGCGCGATGCCCTGCCCGCGCACGTGCAGGTGGAGGAGTTCTACATGCAGTCCGGCGCGCTGCTCGGTTCGGCGCAGGCGCAGCGCGCCTACACCAGCCTCAACTACACCCAGGCCGCCGACGCGGTGGCGCAGCGCGCGCCGCACGCCATCGTGCAGAAGGTGGCGCGCCGCGAAGGCAGCCCGCGGCTGTCGCTGTCGTGCAACAACGACATCACCCAGGACACGCTCGACGCGATCGACGCGCGCGGCCTGCCGCGCCCGCTGCTGGTCGCCGAGATCGACCCGGAACTGCCGTGGCTGGGCGGCAGCGCGACGGTGGACGCGGACTTCTTCGACCTGGTGGTCGCGCCGCCCGGTCCGTACCCGAGGCTGTTCGGCCTGCCGCGGCAGCCGGTGAGCGACGCCGACTACGCCATCGGCCTGTACGCCAGCACGCTGGTGCGCGATGGCGGCACCCTCCAGATCGGCATCGGCGCGCTGGCCGACGCGCTCAGCCACGCGCTGGTGCTGCGGCATACCGACAACGCCCGCTACCGCCAGGTGCTGCGCGCGCTCGACCCCACGCTGGAAGACAAGCCGCTGGTGCGCGCGATCGGCGGGCTGGAACCGTTCGAGACCGGCCTGTACGGCTGCAGCGAGATGCTCAACGAGGGCTTCCGCAGGCTGGTGCAGAGCGGCGTGATCCGCCGCAAGGTGCACGACGACGTGGCGCTGATGCAGCGCCTGGCCAACGGCAGCGCCTATACCGCCGACCATGCGCAACTGGCCGAGGAAGGCGAATACCTGCACGGCGCGTTCTATCTCGGCTCGCCGGAGTTCTACGACTGGCTGCGGCACCTGCCCGAGGACGAATGCCGCGCCATCGGCATGCGCCGCATCAGCGAGATCAACCAGCTCTACGGCGGCGACGAGACCCTGCGGCGGCTGCAACGCCGCCAGGCGCGCTTCTTCAACTCCTGCATGATGGCCACCGCGCTCGGCGCGGCGGTGTCGGACGCATTGGAGGACGGACGCGTGGTATCCGGCGTCGGCGGCCAGTACAACTTCGTGGCGATGGCGCACGCGCTGCCGGATGCGCGCAGCATCCTGATGCTGCGCGCGGTGCGCGAAGGCGACGGCAATGCGCGCTCCAACCTTCGCTGGAACTACGGCCACGCCACCATTCCCCGCCACCTGCGCGACATCTTCATCGACGAATACGGCATCGCCGACCTGCGTGGCCTGACCGACGAGGACTGCGTGATCGCCATGGCCGGCATCGCCGACGCCGCCTTCCAGCCGTCGCTGCTGGAACAGGCCAGGGCCGAGAAGAAGCTGGCGCGCGACTTCGCCGCGCCCGGGCGCTGGCGGCGCAACCGCGGCGACGTGCTGGCCGCCACGCTGGCGCCGTTCCGCCGCGACGGCACCCTGCCCGACTACCCGCTGGGCAGCGACTTCACCCCGGTCGAGCAGGACCTGCTGCGCGCCCTGGCCTGGCTGAAGGCCAACACCGGCGGCGGGGCCGGCAAGCTGCGCACCCTGCTCGCCGCCGCGCGCCAGCCGGCGGGCGACAACGACGCCATGTACCTGCAACGCATGGGCCTGGAACGGCCCGCCGGCTTCAGGCAATGGCGCGATGCGCGCCTGCTGCGCCTGGCACTGGCGCGCACGGCGCGGGGTTGAGCGTCACCGCGCGGCGCTCAATCGTGCTGCAGGATGTTCACCAGCTTCCCGAACGGATCGCGCACGAAGAACCGGCGCACACCCCAGGGCTCGCGTGCCGGTCCGTATTCGAGGGCGACGCCGGCGGCATGGACGCGGGCGAGCGCCTCGTCCAGATCGTCGACCTCCACCGAAAGATCCGGCACCGGCGCTCCCGAGCCTCCTTCGATGGCGAAGCTCAGCTGCGGGGTCATGCGCGAATCCACCGCGTAGGTGCGGAACCAGCCGTGATCCATGACCCGCTCCAGGCCGAGGATCGCGCAGTAGAACGCCTCGGCGGCGTCCAGCTGGTCCGTATGGATGTTGGCGACGATACGGTTCACTTTCATCGTTGTTCTCCTGCCGGCCGTGCGCCGCCGCGCTATTGCCCCGCCGGCGGCTCCCACAGTTCGACCTTGTTGCCTTCCGGGTCGATGACCCAGCCGAACTTTCCCTGCTCGGAGGTCTCGCTCCCGTCCACCACATTGCAGCCCTCGGCGCGGAGTACCGGCAGCAGCGCATCGAGGTCGGCGACGCGGAAGTTGACCATGAAGGAAGCCGTGCTGGGCTCCATGTAGGTCGTGTCGGCCGCGAACGGGCTCCAGATCGTCGCGCCCGGCGCGCTGCCTTCCCCGCCCCACTGGAAGACGACGCCATTCCATGCGGTGACGTCGAGCCCGAGATGGTCGCGATACCAGGCCGCCAGCGCGGCCGGGTCCTTCGCCTTGAAGAAGATGCCGCCGATACCGGTTACGCGCTTCATGGTTCCTCTCCCGGACAAGTGCCGCCCATGCCGGCGGCCAGGGTCGAGACCCGCGATGGGCCGCGACACCGCGATGCTCGCACGCCGCCGCAACCGGAGCCAGCGCGCCGCAAATGGAAAGGCCGGGAAATTCCCGGCCTTTCCTCATCCGCCACTGCGGCAAAGCGTCACTTCGCCAGCTGCGCCCTGGCCGCTTCCACCACGTGCGCGGTAGTGATGCCGAAGTGCTGGTACAGCTTGTCGGCCGGGGCCGAGGCGCCGAAGGTGTCCAGGCCGACCACCGCACCGTCCAGGCCCACGTACTGGCGCCAGAAACCGGTGACGCCGGCTTCCACCGCCACGCGGGCGCGGATGGCGTGGGGCAGCACGGACTCGCGGTAGGCCGCGTCCTGGCGGTCGAACACGTTGGTCGACGGCATCGACACCACGCGGGTCTTGATGCCGGCCGCGTCCAGTTCGGCCTTGGCGGCCATCGCCAGGCCCACTTCCGAGCCGGTGCCGATCAGGATCACGTCCGGCGTGCCGTCGGCGTCGGCCAGCACGTAGCCGCCGCGCTCGATCTGCCCGACCTGCTCGGGCGTGCGCTGCTGCGCCGGCAGGTTCTGGCGGCTGAAGACCAGGCAGCTCGGATTGTCCTTGCGCACGATGGCGGCCTTCCAGCTGGCCGCCGACTCGGCGGCGTCGCAGGGACGCCACACATCGTTGTTGGGGATGTAGCGCAGCGAGGCGAGGTGCTCGACCGGCTGGTGGGTCGGGCCGTCCTCGCCCAGGCCGATGGAGTCGTGGGTGAACACGTGGATGACGTGCGCCGGGATCAGCGCGCTCATGCGCAGCGCGTTGCGGGCGTAGTCGCTGAACACCAGGAAGGTGGCGTCGAACGGCAGGAAGCCGCCGTGCAGGGCCAGGCCGTTGGCGATCGCGCTCATGCCGAACTCGCGCACGCCGTAGTGCACGTAGTTGGCCTGCGGATCGTCGCCGACCACGGTGTGCGCGCCCTGCCACAGGGTCAGGTTGGAACCGGCCAGGTCGGCCGAGCCGCCGACCAGTTCCGGCAGCAGCGGCGCGAAGGCCTGGATCGCGTTCTGCGAGGCCTTGCGCGAGGCGATGTTCGGCGCCTCGGCCTGCACCTGGGCGATGTAGGCATCGGCCCTGGCGATGAAGTCTGCCGGCAGCTCGCCGTGCGAGCGGCGGGTCAGTTCGGCGGCCTCGGCCGGGAACTGCGCCGCGTACCTGTCGAACAGCTGCTCCCACTCGGCCTGGCGCAGGGTGCCGGTGCCGCCCGCGCGCCAGCCGGCGTAGATGACCTCCGGAATCTCGAACGGGCCGTATTCCCAGCCCAGCGCCTTGCGGGTGGCTTCCAGTTCGTCCTTGCCCAGCGGTGCGCCGTGGCTGGATTCCTGGCCGGCCTTGTTCGGCGAGCCAAAACCAATCGTGGTCCTGCAGCAGACCAGGGTCGGCCGGTCGAACTGCGACAGCGCCGCGTCGATGCCGGCCTTGATGCTCTCCGGGTCGTGGCCGTCGACGCCGCGCACCACGTTCCAGCCATAGGCCTCGAAGCGCGCCGGCGTGTCGTCGGTGAACCAGCCTTCCACCTCGCCGTCGATGGAGATGTTGTTGTCGTCCCAGAAGCACACCAGCTTGTGCAGGCCCCAGGTGCCGGCCAGCGAGGCCGCTTCGTGCGAGATGCCTTCCATCAGGCAGCCGTCGCCCATGAACACCCAGGTGCGGTGGTCGACGACTTCGAACTCGGGACGGTTGTAGCGCTGCGCCAGCAGCTTCTCGGCCAGCGCGAAGCCCACGGCGTTGGCGAAGCCCTGGCCCAGCGGACCGGTGGTGGTCTCCACGCCCGGGGTCTCATGGCGCTCCGGGTGGCCGGCGGTCTTGCTGCCGAGCTGGCGGAAGGCCTTGAGCTGCTCGATCGGCAGGTCGTAGCCGCTCAGGTGCAGCAGCGCGTACTGCAGCATCGAACCATGGCCGTTGGACAGCACGAAACGGTCGCGGTTGAACCACTTCGGGTTGTTCGGGTTGTGGCGGAGATAGTCGTTCCAGAGCACTTCGGCGATGTCGGCCATGCCCATCGGCATGCCGGGGTGGCCGGAGTTGGCGGCTTGCACCGCATCGGCGGCGAGGAAACGGATGGCGTTCGCCAACTGGCGGCGGGTGGGCTGCGTCATGGTTCGTCGGGTCGGGAGGCTCCCGCGGAGCTGCGGGCGGCCCATTGTCCCACAGAGCACCGGACAGGTCAGGCAGCGAAAGTCCCACTCCTACCGGGGTGAGAGGGGCATGTTTGCGAACCACTGGTTCGCCGCCCCACGAACGCCCTTGCGTCAGCGCAAGGGCCAGGGGTTGGGCTGAGGGCCAGGGCGAAGCCCGGCGCAGCCCGATATCGCAGGGCTTCGCCCCCCTCGTCCACCACGTTCATGCCGCTCCTGCGGCACGCTCTTCAGGCCGGCCTCGCCGTGCCGTCCGGCATTCCTGCCGGACGGTCTCCCCACGGGAAGGAGAAGGAAAAAGCGAAGGCCGCCCGGAGGCGGCCTTCGCGTACATCCGGTCTACCCGGCCCGGCTCAATGATGGCCGGCGTTGTCGGCCACTTCCGGCACCTCGTCGTCGGCCACGCCGCTGCGGTGGGAGACCACCACCGCGGTGGCCAGGTCGCCGGTGACGTTGAGCGAGGTGCGGCACATGTCCAGGAAGGTATTGACGCCGAGGATGATGCCGATGCCCTCGGGCTTGATGCCGATGATGCCGCAGATCATCGCGATCACCGGCAGCGAGCCGGACGGGATGCCGGCGGTGCCGATGCCGCCGAGGATGCACAGCACCAGCACCATCAGCTGCTGCGGCAGGCCCAGGTGCAGGCCGTAGACCTGCGCCAGGAACAGCACGGTGATGCCCTCGAACAGCGCGGTGCCGTGGTGGTTGGCCGAGGCGCCGACGGTCAGCACGAAGCGCGAGACCTTGCGTGGCAGCTTCAGGTTCTCCTCGGCCACGCGCAGGGTCACCGGCAGGGTGGCGGACGAGGAGGCGGTGGCGAAGGCGGTCAGCGTCGCCTCCTGGGTGCCGCGGAAGAAGGTGCGCACCGGCATGCCGCCCAGCAGCCGCACCCACAGCGGCAGCACGACGAAACCGTGGATGGCCAGCGCCAGCAGCACGGTGGCGACGAACCACAGCAGGCTCTGGATCACGTCCCAGCCCAGCCGCGCGGTCAGGTTGAACATGAAGGCCGCCACCGCGTACGGCGCCAGCTTGATGAACATGCCGATCAGGTGCATGCACACCTCGAACAGGCCCTGCACGGCGTTCTTGAACGCGGTGGTGCCCGCGGTCGGCTTCATCACCAGGCCGATGCCGATCATCAGTGCGAAGAACACGATGCCCAGCTTCTTGCTGTCGTCGCCCATCGCGTTGACGATGTTGTGCGGGACGATGTTGACCAGCAGGTCCATCAGCCGCAGTTCGTTGCCCTTGCTGATGATCTCGCCGGTCTTGGCGCTGCTCATCGCCTGCTCGACCAGGGCCGGGTCCATGTGCGTGCCCGGCTGCAGCAGGTTGACGCAGAGCAGGCCGATGCCGACCGCCATCGCGGTCACCACCGCGGTGTAGTTCAGCGTCTTCCAGCCGAGCCGTCCGAGCGAGGCGATGTCGCCCAGTTCGGCCACGCCCAGCACCAACGCCGAGAACATCAGCGGCACCACCAGCATGAACAGCAGGTTGAGGAAGACCTGCCCGAACGGCTGGGTGACATAGTCGATGGTGGTCTTCACCCACGCCGCGTCCGACGCGGTGGCGTGTGCGACCAGGCCCAGGATCGTGCCCAGCATGAAGCCAAGCAGCACCTTGATGTGCAGTGGCAGGGCGGGCTTCCTTGGCGCGTGGGCGTTGGGCATGCGGTGGTACTCGCGGGCGAAAGGTCGCGTAGCTTAACAAAAGCCGCACCTCGGCCCACCCGGCTCCGGACCGCCTCAGCGCTCCGGATACAGCGGCGGCAGCGCGCCCGGCAGCGCCTGCGGTTCCGACCGCCACGACGGTCCATTGCTGAATGCGCCGCGCAACGCGGCGCGCGCCGCGGTACCGCTGCCACCGGCCCAGCGCGCGCGGCGCAGCGCGTCCAGCGCCTGGCGTTGCGCGACGTCGTCCAGGCGGGCGGCCAGTGCGTCCAGGTCGGCGACCGGCGGACGCGCCATGCCGCGCAGGGCCTGTTCGACGTCGTCGAGGTCGCCGGTATCCAGCGCGCGCCTGAGGTCGGCCAGCGAATGGGTGGCGCCTGCGTGGAGCGGCGGCGGCGTCCCCTGCCCGGCCTGCGGCCTTGAACTTGTGCCCATCGGCCGGCGCCGGGCCAGCGCCCAGACCAGCGTCGCCAGCCACAGCAGTGCGAAACCCGCCGCCAGCCACGGCCACAGCTGCGCCGGCAGCCGGCGCGCGCCCTGCGGCGCGATCGCCGTATCGGCTGTCCCCGCCACCGTCGCGGGCACGGTGGCCGCCGCCGGCGCCGCTGGCGGTGGCACTGCGCCAGCAACGCCCGGCGCCACCGGGAGGCTCAGGTCGGGCAGTGCTGCGGTCCTGGCCTCGGCGGCGCGCACGTCCCACCAGCGCATGCGGATGCCGGGCACGGCCAGGGTGCCGGCCTGCTGCGGCACGATGGAATAGCGGCGCGTCAGCTTCAGCTGCGGGCCGTTGCCGTCGAAGGTCTCGTCGTACTGCGGCGGCTCGGCGAACACCTGCGCGGCATCGCCCAGCGCGGGCACCGGCAGCTCCGGGAACTGCGCACGGGTCGCGCCGACGGCCGTGGCCTCCACTGCGATGGTCACGGCCTCGCCGACGCGCGCCGCCTGCGGCGCGGCGGTGTAGCGCAGGCGCAGGTCCTTCAGCGGCAGCCACGGTTGTGGCGCGGCGTCGGGCACGGCGCGCACCTGCAGGGTCTGGTCCGGCGCGCGCGCATTGAGCGTGCCATTGCCGCGGCCGAAAAAGTCGTCGAAGAAGCCGCCGGCGCCGCGGCCGCTGAAACGCGCGCCGTCCAGCCGCAGCGGACCGCTGCGCTCGGGAACCAGCAGGAAGCGGCGCTCGACCACGTTGTAGCGGCGGCCGCCGACCTCGCGCACCGAGGAGCGGTCCTCGCCGATGCGCTGCAGCGACGCCGCGGCCGGCGTCGCCAGGTCCAGTTCGCCGGACGCCAGCTGGGTGGCGAAGTAGAGCCGCACCACCACGCCCACGCTCTGCTGCACGTAGGGCTGCGGGTCGTCCACCTCGGTTTCCACGAAGGCCACCGCATCGCCGGCGCGGCCAGCCGTCGGCGCCGCATCGACCACCAGCGGCAAGGGTGACGTCTGCGTCACGCCCACGCGCAACGCCGGCACTTCCAGCGTGCCGCTGCGGCGCGGCGTGAGCACGATGCCGAACAACGCGGTGTTGCTGACCTTGCCGTTGGCCAGGCGCGTCTGCCGGCCGCTGCTGCGCCCGCCCAGCGCGAAATCGGCCTGCAGCGGCGCGTAGTCCGGTGCCGCGCCGTCCTGGTCGGTCTCGATGTTGAGGGTGACCACCTCGCCCTCGGCGATGTGGTCGCGGTCCAGCCACGCGCGGGTCTGCGCCTGCACGGTGGCGGCGCAGGCCAGCAGCGCGAACAGCCACATCCACATGGGAACACTTCGCCTGCTCATCGTCCTTCCCGCCTGCGCCGCTCGTATTCGAGCTGGAATTTCGCCTTCAACAGATCGCCCGGCTCGTCGGGCACGCGCTGCATCCACGCTTCGATCGCCTGCCGCCGCTCGCGTTCCTGCGGGCTCATCGCCGCCTGCGCCGCACGTCTGGCGGCCTCGTCGCCGCTCGCCTGCTGCCGGCGCAGCGCCTCGGCCATGCGCTCGCGCTGGGCCTGGTCGGCCTGCTGCTGTCCCTGCGCATTTTCCGCTTCCGGTGCCTTCTGCCGTGCCTCCGGCGACGCCTGGCCCTTGCCCTGCTCCGGCGGCGTCTTCTCCTGCCGGTCCTGCGACGGCGATCCTTCCTGCGACGAATCCTGTGGCGGCGTGTCCTGCGGCTGGCCTTGCGCTGGCTGGCCGGCCGCGTCCTTGCCCGGCTGCGCATCGGGCTTGTCCTGCTGGCCGCCGCCCTGCGGCTGCCCCTGCGGCGGCTTGCGCCTGCGCGCGGCATCGACCGCGGCGCGGTTGGCCTTCGCATCGGCCATGTCCGGCTGCAGTGCCAGCGCGTGGTCGTAGGCGCCGATCGCCTCGTCGTAGCGGCCCTGCCGCGCCAGCGCGTTGCCCAGGTTGTACCAGCCCGGTGCGCTGTCGATGCCCTCGAAGCGACGCTGCGCACCGGCGAAATCGCCCTTGCGGTAGGCCTCCACGCCCTCGGCCAGGCGCTGGTGGTCGCGCTGGTCGGCGCGTTGCCACCAGTTGCCGGTTTCGGCCGCCTGCGCGGGCAACGCCAGCGGCAGCCACAGGCACAGCGCGACGACGGCCAGCCCCTGCCTGCGCCGCCGGAAGGCCAGCAGCGCGATCAGCATCAATGGCGGCAGCAGCCAGTAGCCTTCGTCCTGCCAGGTCTTGTCGGCGCCGCGACCGGGGCGGTCGTCGTCGTTCGCCTGCGGCTGCAGCACGCCCAGCGACTGCAGGTCCGCATCGCCGGCCGACAGCCGCGCATAGCGCCCGCCGCCGGCGACGGCCAGCGAGCGCAGCGCGCCTTCGTCCAGCCGGGCATGGCCGATCCGCCCCTCGCGATCGCGGTAGGCGGCGCCCTGCGGCGTGCCCAATCCCAGCGCCGACACCCGGTAGCCAGCCGCGCGCAGGCGCAGGGCTTCGGCATCGGCCGCGGCATCGGCGTGGTCGCTCACCAGCAGGATCACGCCATCGCGCACGCTGGCCTGGTGCAGCAGGTCGCCGGCCCATTCCAGCGCCTTGTCCGTGCGCTGCCCGTCCACCGGCATGATGTCCGGCGCCAGCGCATCGAGGAACAGCGCGACGTTGGCGACATCGTCGGTGAGCGGTGCCACGGTGAAGGGCTCGTCCGCATAGGCCACCAGCGCCACGCCGCCGCCCTGGCGCTCGCGCAGCAGCGTCGCCAGCTTGGCGCGCGCCTGCAGCAGCCGGCTCGGCGGCAGGTCCGGCGTGGCGATGGTGCTGGACATGTCCAGCACCACGACCAGCGGCGCCTTCGCCTCCCACAGCGGCTGCTCGACCTGGCGCCAGCTCGGCCCGACCAGTGCGAGCACCGCCAGCAGCAGGCCGGCCAGCAGCGCCAGCCATCCGGCGATGCCGCGCCTGCCGGTTCCCACCAGCAGGTGCGGCAACAGGTGCGGATCGACCGCGCTGCGCCAGTCCCCGCGACGCCGGCGCCGGTACGCGCCGCCCAGCAGTGCGGCGGGCAGCAGCAACAGCGCCCACAGCCAATACGGGCGGACGAAATGCAGGCTGTCCCAGAGCGCGATCATGGCCGGCGCCCCGGCCAGGCCAATGCCAGCAGCCCCAGCAGCAGCGCCGCCGCCAGCGGCCATGCGTAGCGTTCCAGGCGCGGACGCAGCGCCGGGCCGGCGCTGCGCACCGGCTCCAGGCGGTCCAGCTCGGCATAGATGCCGACCAGTTCGCCGGTATCGCGGGCGCGGAAGAAACGCCCGCCGGTCTCGCGGGCGATGCGCGCCAGCGTGTCCTCGTCGATCGGGTCCTCGCCCCCGGGAACCGGCATGCCGAACAGCGAGAAGCCACCGCTGCCGCCGAAGGCGATGGTGTGCACGCGCACGCCTTCGGCCTTGGCCAGCTCGGCGGCCTTCAGCGGGTCCAGCACGCCGGCAGTGTTGACGCCGTCGGTCAGCAGGATCACCACGCGCTGGCCCTCGGGCTGCTCGCGCAGGCGCTTGACCGCCAGCGCGATGGCATCGCCCAGCGCAGTCTCGCGCCCGGCCAGCCCGACCACGCTGTCGCGCAGCTGTTCGCGCACGCTGGCGCGGTCGCGGGTCAGCGGCGTCAAGGCGTAGGCGCGCTGCCCGAACACCAGCAGGCCGATGCTGTCGCCCTCGCGGCGGTCGAGGAAGTCGGCCAGCACCGCCTTGGCCGCGGTGAGCCGGTCCACCACCCGGCCGCCGAGCTGCATGTCGTCCTCGCCCATGCTGCCGGACAGGTCCACGGCCAGCATCATCTGCCGCGCCTGCCGCGGCGGTTCGACCGCGTCGCCCAGTTGCTGTGGGCGCGCGGCGGCGGCGCACAGGCACAGCCAGGCCAGCCACAGCAGCAGTGCGCGCGGCGATGGCCCGCGCCGCCGCGCGACGGGCGCCTGCAACCGCGCCGGTGTCCACGGCACCCGCAGCGCCGGTCCCTGGCCCATGCGCAGCGGCCAGAGCGCCATCAGCAGGGGCAGCGGCGCGGCCAGCCACCACCAGGGCCAGGCGAATTCCGGCAGGCCGCTCAGCAGCATGGGCAGGCGCTCCATCACCGGCGCTGTTCCATCAGGCCGACGAAACGCCTGCGCGCCAGCGCGCAGGCGCGCGCGGCCTGCGCATCGTCGACCTTGCGGCGGAACCCGCCGTCGAGGAGCAGGCGTCCATCGCCCTGGCTGAAATCATGGCGCGCATCGCCGTCGAGGAAACGCAGCCAGTCCTCGCCCTGCAGCAGGGCCGCCTGCGGATGGCGACGCCGGGCCGCGCGGCGCAGCAGGTCCGATGCCGCGCCGATGTAGGCGACCGGCCCTGTCGCCGCCGCCAGTCCATCGTCGAACAGCGTTTCCCAGCGTCGACGCCGGCGCGCGCGGCGCATCCGCACCGCGACGATTACCAGCAGGACCAGCAGAACACCGGCTGCCACCAGCCACCAGCCCGGCGCGGGCGGCCACCCGCCGGGAGCGGCAGGCAGGTGCACGTCACGCAGCGGCAGGGCGGTGGCGATCATGCGCCTGCCCTCGCCGGGGCAGCGCCCAGCCAGGCGTCGCTGGCCTCGTCGGAGGCGAGCACCTGCACCCGGATCCTGCGTCCCGGCAACGTATCGCATAGCGTTTCGACCGGGGCGACGAAGGCGGCATGCCAGGCATCGCGCACCGCGCCGGCGGCGAGGTCCAGTTCCATGCGTCCGCCGGGCATCGCCACCGGCAGCAGGCATTGCGGCGGCTGCATTTCCAGCGGATCGACCAGCAGCAGCAGGCGCACATCCACGTGCATCGACAGCGCCGACCACGTTGCGGGCGCGACGGCCAGGGCACTGGCCGGATCGGCCAGCACCAGCGCCCGCGCGCCCGGATGCAGCAGCCGCGTCGCGCGTTCCAATGCGGACTGCAGGCCGTCCGCGCCGCCGGCGGGCGGCGTGCGGTACCAACGCACCAAGGCATCGAGCACGCGCAGCACGCCGCGCATCCCACCGGCGGGCGGCACCAGGCCGTCTTCCCGCCCACCGCACAGGGCCGCCACGCGATCGCCGTCGCGCAATGCCGACCAGGCCGCGACCGCGCCGGCTCGCGCCGCCTGCACCGACTTGAACCGCGTGCGGGTGCCGAAATACAGCGCCGGCGCGGTGTCGGCCACGAGCAGCGTCAGCCGTTCGCGTTCGGCCTGGAAGGTCTTGGTATGGGTGAAGCCGGTACGCGCGCTCAGTTTCCAGTCGATATGGCGGGCGTCGTCGCCGGCCACGTATTCGCGCGACTCGGCGTATTCCATGCCGCGCCCGCGCTGCGCCGAGGTCGCACGCGCGGACACGCCGCGCTGTCCGCGGCGCGGATCGCGCGCCCGCAGCGCGGCACGGCGCAGCGCGATCAGTTCGGCCAACGAGGGAACGATGCCCTCGGGAGCGGGGAACTGGGAACCGGGACTGGGGAATGGCGCTGTGCTGCGGGCGGACGGCTCACCAGGTACCTGCCCTCCCCGCTCCCTGCTCCCGCCTCCCCGCTTCATCACGGCAGCGGCACGCGGTCGAGCAGCGCCGCGACCAGGCGCTCGCCGTCCCAGCCCTCGGCCGCCGCTTCGTAGCTGGGCAGGATCCGGTGCCGCAGCACGTCCGGCGCGACTGCCCGCACGTCGTCCGGGGTCACGTAGTCGCGCCCGGCCAGCCAGGCCTTGGCACGCGCGCAGCGCTCCAGCGCGATGGAGCCGCGCGGGCTCGCGCCCCAGGCGATGCGCCGCGCCAGCGATGCGTCGTAGGCCGACGCATCGCGCGAGGCCAGCACCAGTTCGACCAGGTAGCGCTCCAGCTGCGGCGCCATGTGCAGTTCCAGCACCGCCCGGCGCGCCTGCTCGACCTGCGGCAGCGACAGCTTCTCCAACCGCACGGGAACCGCGTCGATCTCGCGCAGCGCGCGCTCGCGCGCCAGCCGCAGGATCTCGACTTCGGCGCCGGCATCCGGATAACCGATGCGCACGTGCATCAGGAACCGGTCCAGCTGCGCTTCGGGCAGGGGGAAGGTGCCCTCCTGCTCGATCGGGTTCTGCGTGGCCATGACCAGGAACACCGCCGGCAGCGGATAGGTCTTCCGGCCCACCGTCACCTGCCGCTCGCCCATCGCCTCCAGCAGCGCCGACTGCACCTTGGCCGGCGCGCGGTTGATCTCGTCGGCGAGCAGGATCGGATGGAACACCGGCCCGGGCTGGAACTCGAAGCGCCCTTCCTGCGGGCGCCAGATGTCGGTACCGGTCAGGTCGGCCGGCAGCAGGTCCGGCGTGAACTGGATGCGCGCGAAGCTGGCATCGATGCGCGAGGCCAACGCGCGGATCGCGGTGGTCTTGGCCAGGCCGGGCGCACCTTCCACCAGGAGGTGGCCATCGGCGAGCAACGCGATCAGCAGGCGCTCGACCAGCACCGACTGGCCGACGATCTCGCTGGCCAGGGCGTCGCGCAGGGTGGCGAAGGCCGCGTGCAGGTCTGCCTGGGCGGCGGGCGATTCCGATGATTGCGGGGACGGGTTCATAGGCGCAGTTTGACCCATCCGCGATGGAATGGTTCATCGCTGCCGGCCCACAACGGGAAAGGCCGCCCTGCGGCGGCCCTTCCCATGACGCATGCGTTCAACCGGTCAGTGCGGCTTGGCGACGCGCAGGATCTTCGGCGTCACGAACACCAGCAGCTCGGCCTTGTCCTTGTTGCGGCCGCGCTTCTTGAACAGGTTGCCCAGGAACGGGACGTCGCCCAGGAACGGCACCTTGGCCACGCTGCTGCGGTCGGTGAACTCGTATACGCCGCCGACCACCACGGTCTGGCCATCCTCCACCAGCACCGCGGTATTGACCTCGCGGCGGTTGATGATCGGCACCGTACCGTAGTCGGTGACCTGGAGCATCTGATCGACCTCGTCCTTCTTCACGTTCATGTTGAGGAAGACGCGGTTGTCCTGGGTGATGGTCGGGGTGACCTTCAGTTCCAGCAGCACTTCCTTGAACTGCACGTTGGCCGTCGGCGCGCCGCCGGCGCCGCTGCCGCCGGAAATGGTGACGTAGCCGATTTCCTTGCCCTGCTTGATCACGCCCTCGCGCTGGTTGGCGGTGACGATGCGCGGATTGGAGACCACTTCGCCGCGCCCTTCTTCCTGCATGGCCGACAGCTCCACGTCCAGCGAGAAGCCGCCGCGAAGCAGGGTATAGGCGATCGAGCTGGCCCCACTCTGGGTATAGGTACCCGCGGGCAGGTTCACGTTGAGGCCACGGCCATCGGTGGTGTTGCCTACCGTGCCGAGCGAACCGCCATAGGCGTCCCCCCGTCCAGCGGGATTCATGTTGCTGACGTTGACGCCGAACTTCGCGCCCAGGTCGCGCGCGAATGTATCGGTGGCGATCACGATGCGTCCCTCGATCAGCACCTGGTCCACCGGACGGTCGATCACGCTGATCAGTTCGCGCATCTGCGCGATCTTCTTCGGGATGTCACTGATCATCAGCGTGTTGGTGCGCTCGTCGGCGACGATCATGCCGCGCGAGGACAGGAAGCCGTTCTCGCGCTGCCCGCCACTGCCGGAGCCACCACCACCGCCGCCGTTGCCGATGCCCTTGGCCTCGGTCAGCGCTTTGAAGATCGCCTCGGCATTGTGGTAGTTGATCTGGACGTAGTCGGTGACGAGGTTCTCGCGCTCCTCGATGGCGATGCGCGCGTCTTCCTTGTCCTGCTCGAACTTGGCCAGTTCCTGCTGCGGGGCGACCCAGATCACGCCGCCGTCGCGGCGCTTGTCCAGGCCCTTGGCGCGCAGCACGATGTCCAGCGCCTGGTCCCACGGCACGTTCACCAGGCGCAGGGTCACGCTGCCCTGCACCGTGTCCGAGGCGACCACGTTGAGGTTCGACTCCTCGGCGATCAGCTGCAGCACGGTGCGCACCGGCACGTCCTGGAAGTTGAACGTCACCGGGCGGCCACTGTAGCCACGCGCCGCCACCGTCGCGGCGGCCTGCGCCACGGTCTTGGCGGTCACCGCGCCGGTCGCGGCCGCTTCCTGTCGCGGCGAGATCTCCACCACGTACTCGTTGCCGGTCTGGTAGGCCAGCGACTCGAACGCGCCCTGCGTGCTGAGCACCAGCTGCGAGCCATGGCCCGACGGCCTGGCGTCGATGCGCTGCACCGGCGTGGCGAAATCCACCACGTTCAATGGGCGCTGCAGTTCGGCCGGCAGGGTCGCATTGCCCATGTCGACCACGACGTTGTTGCCCTGGGTCCGCAGGTCGGGGCTGGCGCCCTGACCGTCGAACTGCAGGATCAGACGGCCTGCACCGTCGTCGCCCCGCTTGAAGTCGACCTTGGTCACCGAGACGGCCGCCGCGGGCTGCGCGGCCGTGGTGGCCGGCGTGGCATCCGCGGCGGATGCCGCGAACGAAGAGCCGCAGGCCAGTGCCAGCGCAACTCCCAATGCGCGGGCATGGACCATCGCTTGGCGCCGGGCGGGACGCAGGCTCAGGGCTTTGGAAAAAGTCATCGTGCTATCCCCAATAATCATTCATCGATCGTCAAGCGCCAGCGAGGCCGGGCGTTCCAGCCAGCCGCCAGCACCATCGGGCACCAGTTCAATCAGCTCAATGCCGTCCTCGCGTACGCTGGTGACGCGGCCATCGCTCTGCCCCAGATACACGCCCGGACGGACGCGGTAGGTCACCTTGTCCGGCCCCATCACCAGCGCGATCATGCCGGCACCGTTGCCGATCGTTCCCACCATGTCCAGGCTGTCGAGCGGGAAGGCTTCCAGCGGCTCCTTGCGCCGGTTCGGGTCCGGCCGCAGCGAGCTGCCCCCTTCCGGATTGGCCCAGGCATCGCTGAACGGATCGCGCAGCCCCTGGGCCGAATACTCGAACGTCTCGAACTGCTGCATCACCGGCAACGGGTCCAGCGGAGTGGCCGGACGCGCACGCACGTCGGCCATCCACTTTTCCAGGTTGGGCGCGTCGCCGGGAGTGCTGGTGATGCCGCGCGAGCAGCCCGTCGCGGCCAGCAGCAGGACCGCCGCGCAGAACGCCCGGATGCGAAGGGAACCGTTCATCGCTTGCCCCCCTTCTTGCGCGCCGCTTCTTCGTCGGCGGCCTTCTTTTCCTGGTCTTCCAGCTCGGTGTCGTCCAGGTAGCGGTAGGTCTTGACCGTCCCGGACAACTCCAGCGATCCGCTGCGGGCGGAAATGCCGGCCTTGGGGTCCTTCGGCTTCAGGTTGATGTCGTGCATGGTCAGGATCACCACGCGCGGCAGCGAAGCCACGCCGCTGACGAAGGCACCGAACTGGTGGTAGCTGCCCACCAGGCGCAGGGCGATCGGCTTCTCGGCGTAGAACTCCTTCAGCTGCTCGTCGCCCGGCTTGAACAGTTCGTTGTTCAGGCCGCTGGACAGCGCCGTCTGCGACACGTCGATGATCAGGTCGGGCATTTCGGTCTTGCTGGGCAGCTGGCGCAGCATCTGCTGCAGCACCTGTTCCATCTGCGCGAGCTGCTGCTTGAGCGGCTCGAGGTTGACCGCGCGCTTCTGCTCTTCCTCGAAATTGGCGCGCAGCGTGACTTCCCTGGCTTCCAGCCCGGTCAGTTCCTCGGACTTGCCGCGGATCACCAGCAGGTAGGACAGGCCCAGGATCAGCACCGCCAGCAGGGCGCAGAACACCAGTTTCGGGCCCTGCGGCCAGTTGCCGATGTTGTTGAGGTCCAGGTTGCTGAAACTGCTCTTCTTCTGGCTCACGAGCGGGCCTCCTTCTGCGCCGCTTCGGCGGCCGGGGCCGCGGAAGCCGGTGCCGGCGCGCTTCCGGCGGCGGGCGTGGCCGCCGGCGCGGCATCGGCCGGCGCCGTGGCTGCAGCCTGGTTCTCGCCCGGGGCCGGCAGCTTCACCCTCAGGGTGAATACGTAGGGCAGCGACTTGATGTCCACCGCGCTGCCCGACGCCTCCTGCGCCCTGGCCTCGATGACCGACAACTCCGGATTGGACATCCAGCCCGAGCCTTCGAGATTGCGCATGTAGGCACTGACCCGCGCATTGGACTGGGTGCGCCCCTCCAGCGTCAGGGTTTCCCCTTCCTGCTTGAGCGCGGTCAGCACCACGCCGTCGGGGATGGTGCGCACCAGCGCATCGAACAGGTGCACCATCTGCGAGCGCTTGCCCTGAAGCTCCTCGATCACCTGCTTGCGGTCGAGCAGGCGCTTCTTCTGGCTGTCCAGCCGGTCGATCTCCTTGTTCTGCTCCTTGACCTTGGCGATCTCGGCTTCGAGGTAGGCGTTGCGCTCGTTCTGGCCGCTGACCTGCATGTCGTAGTAGAAGTACAGCAGCAGCGACAGCAGCACGCCGGCCACCGCAGCCAGGCCGAGCATCGCGTAGAACTCGCGCTGGCGCTGCTTGCGCCGTTCGGCGCGCCACGGCAATAGGTTGATCCGTGCCATCAGTCGAACCCCCGCAAGGCCAGGCCGGTGGCGATCATCAGCGCCGGCGCGTCCTGGGCCAGCGCGTGCGCCTGCACCTTCTGGCCCAGCGTCATCTGCGCCAGCGGATTGGCCACCGACGTGCTCACGCCCAGTTGCTCCTCGACCATGGCCGGCAGGCCCGGCAGCGACGCGCAGCCGCCCGCCAGCACGATGTGGTCGACGCGATTGAACTCGCTGCCCGCGTAGAAGAACTGCAGCAGGCGCCCGATCTGCTGGACCGTGGCCTCCTTGAACGGCTCCAGCACCTCGACCTCATAGCTCTCCGGCAGGCCGCCCTGGCGCTTGGCCAGCCCGGCTTCCTCGTAGCTCAGGCCGTAGCGGCGCATCACTTCGTCGGTGAGCTGCTTGCCGCCAAACACCTGTTCGCGGCTGTACAGGCTGCGCCCGCCGCGCAGGACGTTGAGCGTGGTCATGGTCGCGCCGATGTCGACCAGCGCGACGACGCCGTCGCTGGCCACCGGCAGCTCGCTGGCCACCAGCGCGAAGGCGTTCTCGATCGCGAACGCTTCCACGTCCATGACCTTGGCCACCAGGCCGCCCAGCTCCAGCGCCGACTGGCGCAGCTCGACGTTCTCCGAGCGCGAGGCGGCCAGCAGCACCTGGACCATTTCCGGGTTGTTGGGCACCGGCCCGAGCACCTCGAAATCCAGGCTCACTTCCTCGATCGGATACGGGATGTAGTTCACCGCCTCCAGCTCGACCTGGGCCTCCATGTCGGCCTCGTCCAGCTCGGCCGGCATCGGGATCACCTTGGTGATGACCGCAGAACCGGCCACCGCGGCGGCCGCGTTCTTGACCTTGGTTCCCGAGCGCGCCACGGCGCGGCGGATCGCCTCGCCGACCGCCTCGACCTCGACGATGTTCTTTTCCACCACCGCATTCGGCGGAAGTGGTTCCACGGCATAATGTTCCACGCGGAAACGATTGCCGCTGCGGGCAAGCTGAAGCAGCTTTACCGCAGTCGAACTGATGTCAACACCGATGAGCGGTGGTTGACTCTTTGGGATAAGCCCCACGGTTTCTCCCCTGCCGACGGGCACTTGGACGCACTTGTTGCGTCCGCGCATTAATAATGAATTTTTAGCGGTTGGCAACCGCTCCGCACGCAGGCCGAGAAATCCGTCACGCCGGCGAAGCCATCCCCAACTGCTTGTCCCCAAGGAGCGGCCCCAGCCACTCCTTCGCGTACTCTATACTCTGCGGCCACGAAATCCGCAATCGGGATACCGCTTGATGCCCCGTTTTCGCCGCTGGCTGCGCTGGCTGCTGGCCCTCTTCGTTGCTCTTGCCCTGGTCGGCGCCATCGCCGCGGGCGCCCTCTACTACGTCATCTCGTCGAAGCTGCCCGACGTGCAGGCCCTGCGCGAAGTGGAGCTGCAGGAGCCGATGTACGTCTATGCCAGCGATGGCAAGCTGATGGCCGTGTTCGGCGAGACCCGGCGCTATCCCATCGAGATGAAGGACGTGCCCGAGCGCCTGAAACAGGCGTTCCTGGCCACCGAGGACGCCCGCTTCTACGAGCACGGCGGCGTCGACTACAAGGGCATCGCCCGCGCGTTCTGGCTGCTGGCCACCACCGACGCCAAGCGCGTGCCGGGTGGTTCGACCATCACCCAGCAGGTGGCCCGCCAGTTCTTCCTCAGCTCCGAGTACAGCTACACCCGCAAGCTGGCCGAGATCCTGCTGGCGCGCAAGATCGAGAGCGAGCTGAGCAAGGACGAGATCTTCGAGCTGTACCTGAACAAGAGTTTCTTCGGCAACCGCGCCTACGGCATCGGCGCGGCGGCCGAGTACTACTACGGCAAGAAGCTGGACGAACTGGACCTGGACGAGATGGCCTCGCTGGCCGGCATCCCCAAGTTCCCATCCAGCGGCAACCCGGTCAGCAACCCCGAGCGAGCGCGCCAGCGCCGCGACAATTACGTGCTGCAGCGCATGGCCGACCTGGGCTTCGTCACCCAGGCCGAGGCCGACGCGGCCAAGGCGGTGCCGATGCACGCCGCGCCGCACGAGCCGCCGATCGAGGTCAACGCGCCCTACGTGGCCGAGATGGTCCGCCAGGAGATGATCGCCCTGCACGGCGGCGACGTGCTCAACAAGGGCTACCGCGTCACCACCACCATCGACAGCCAGATGCAGGAAGCGGCCAACACCGCGGTGCGCGACGGCCTGCTGCTGTACGACCACCGCCACGGCTGGCGCGGGCCGGAACAGCACTTCGACGTTCCCGCCGATGCCGACGCCGCAGCGCTGGCCCGCCACATCGCCGCGATCCCGTCCCAGTCCGGGCTGCTGCCGGCCATCGTTTCGGCGGTCAACGCCGACGGCAGCATCGGCGTGGTGCTGGCCAACCGGACCGAACTGGTCCTGCCGGTGGCGTCCAGCCGCTGGACCACGCGCACGCCCGCCAAGCTGGCCGCGCGCGGCGACCTGATCCGCGTGCGCGCCGGCGACGCGGACGGCGAATGGCTGATCGAGCAGCTGCCGCTCGGCCAGGCCGCACTGGTCTCGCTCGACGCCGGCAACGGCGCCCTGCGCGCCCTGGTCGGCGGTTTCAGCTTCGCCGGCAACAAGTTCAACCGCGCCACCCAGGCCCGCCGCCAGCCCGGCTCCAGCTTCAAGCCGTTCCTGTACGCGGCCGCCTTCGACAAGGGCTTCAACCCGGCCTCGATCGTGCTCGACGCGCCGGTGGTGTTCCGCGACCGCCGCGGCAAGACCTGGGAACCGAAGAACGACGGCGGCGGCTTCCGCGGCCCGATGCGCCTGCGCGAGGCGCTGGTGCAGTCGCGCAACCTGGTGTCGGTGCGCCTGCTGGACAGCATCGGCGTGGACTTCGCCCGCAGGTACATCAGCGAATTCGGCTTCCAGGAAGCCGAGCTGCCGCCGAACCTGTCGATGTCGCTGGGCACTGCCTCGCTGACCCCGCTGTCGGTCGCGCGCGGCTATGCCGTGTTCGCCAACGGCGGCTCGCGCGTGGACACCTGGACGATCGCCGAGATCAAGGACCGCGACGGCACCGTGGTGTTCAAGGAGAACCCGGCGCTGGCCTGCCGCGGCTGCGGCGGCAGCGCCGCCGGCGCGACGCCGGCCAGCCAGGTCGTGGACGGCTTCAACTTCGGCACCGAGGCCGCGCCGGCACCGCTCAAGCTCGACCCCAAGCCCGGCGAAGCCGAGGCCAGGGCCGAACCAGCGGCGCCGGACCCCGATGCCCGCACCGCGCCGCGCGCGATCGACGAACGCACCGCGTACCAGCTGGTGTCGATGATGCGCGACGTGGTCCAGCGCGGCACCGGCACCGCGGCCAAGGTGCTGGGCCGCGAGGACGTGGGCGGCAAGACCGGCTCGACCAACGACCACCGCGACGCCTGGTTCTCCGGTTTCGGCGGCGCGGTGGCCACCACCGTCTGGGTGGGCCGCGACGATTTCCGCTCGCTGGGCTATCGCGAATACGGCGGCCGCGCCGCCCTGCCGATCTGGATCGACTACATGCGCGTGGCCTTGAAGGACGCGCCGATTGCCAGGAACGATCCACCGTCGGGCATGGTGGAAGCCACCATCAACGGCGCCAGCGAATGGATCAAGGTCGAGGACCTGGACCGGATGCAGGAATTCGACTTCGACCAGCACGACCAGCAGGCCGACGACGCCGCGTTCGACATTTTCTGATGCGCGCCGGGAAGGCGGCCCAGCGCCGTCTTCCCGCATCGGTGCGGCTTCCGGCGCGTCGCCGACAACCGGAGAACGATCGATGTCCCGCCCGGCCCCGAACGCGCAACGCGGCAACCGCGAACGGCTGCTGATCGCCCAGGAGGCCGCGCGCCTGGTCCGCGAGAGTGGCATCCACGACCTCGAGCAGGCGCGGCGCAAGGCGGCGGCCCGCCTCGGCATCCACGACGAGTCGCTCTGGCCGCGCCGGGCGCAGGTGGAGGACATGCTGCGCGAGCAGCAGCGCCTGTTCGATGCACGCTCGCAGCCCGCGGCGCTGCGCCGGCATCGCGAGTCGGCCCTGCAGGCGATGCAGTTCCTGCACGCCTTCCAGCCGCGCCTGGCCGGCGCGGTGCTGGCCGGCACCGCCGATGCCGGCAGCCCGGTGGTCCTGCACCTGCATTGCGACGACACCGATGCCGTGCCGCGCTTCCTGCACGAGCAGCGCATTCCCGCCGAAGCGCGCAGCTGGCTGCTGCAACTGGCCGGATACGCGTCGCGGCAGCGCTATCCGGGCTGGGAGTTCGCCGCCGACGGCATCGCCTTCGCGTTGATCGTGTTGCCCGAGGACGCGCTGCGCCATCCCCCGGTGTCCGGCGACGACGGCAGGCCGCTGCCGAGGGCGACGCTGGCGCAGCTGCGGCTGCTGCTGGCCGGGGAATAGCACGGGCACGCGCCGTCCGGCGCAGCCGTTTCCATGGCGATGTTCCGGGCCGCCGTGTCCGGGATCGCACGACCGCCGTTCGCGGCCATCCAGTGCTTTCAGGCGGCCCTGCCGACTGGACAAATTTTCGCCACCCCATGAGGATGCCCATGGCGCAAGGGCGCGGATGGCTTATCCACAACTTCTGCCGGGATTGCCGCACAGCGGCTGTGGAAAAGCGGGTGGACAGCCCGCATCGCCGCGAGAATCGATGTCACGCGATGCGGGCTTGCGGCTGCATCCGTCGACTGCCTTCCAGGCGGAGATACGGCCGGAATACGCATGCCGAGAGCGGGCCGAACATGGGCGAAGCTCCGGGCAGGCGGGCTGTCAGTGGCTTCGCGCCGGCCCTCACCCCAACCCCTCTCCCACGGGGCGAGGGGCTGAAGCCGGGGCTTTGTGGAGCGGATACGAAAAGCCCCGCCGAAGCGGGGCCTGTCGTTGCGGTGGGGCGGCGCAGCGCGGCGCCGTCGCCACGGCTTACTCGTAGTCGCGCACGTCGTGGCCGATGTAGACCTGGCGCGGACGGCCGATCTTCATTTCCGGGTCGACCTGCTGTTCCAGCCAATGCGACACCCAGCCAGCGGTACGGCCCAGGGCAAACATGACCGTGAACATCTCGGTCGGGATGTTCAGCGCCTTGTAGATGATGCCGCTGTAGAAGTCGAC
>JAEWOJ010000141.1 GCA_023399815.1 Pseudomonadota bacterium
CTTCCCGGGTTACGCCTCCCGCGAGGGGCGTCGCTCCTACACAGGAAGAGGAACAATGGCCGGCATTGTCCCGTCACTGGCACGCCGGTTTCCCGCCGAGGCGTCCTTGCTTTCCCCGCCAGGCGCCGCAATCCCTGTTCGCATGGACACACCCGCCGCCCCCGATACCGCCGCCCGCAGCGACCGCCGTCGCGTGCTGCGCGCCTTCAACCTGAGCCTGGGCTTCGTGCTGCTGCTGGTGGCGGTATTCGCCCTGCAGCAGACCGGCTGGGACTGGCGCCCTTGGGCGGTGGGCCCGCTCGATACCGCCGGCCTGCTGGGCCTGCTCGGCGCGCCGCTGTTGCATGGCTCCATCGAGCACCTCGGCGCCAACGCGGCGGCGCTGCTGATCCTCGGCACCCTGGCCGGCAGCGTCTACCCGAAGGCGACGCTGCGCGCCCTGCCCCTGCTGTGGCTGGGCTCCGGGCTGGGCGCGTGGCTGCTGGGCGAACCCGGCAGCCATCACCTAGGCGCCAGCGGCGTCACCCACGGCCTGATGTTCCTGGTGCTGGCGCTGGGCCTGCTGCGCCGCGACCGCGCCGCCATCGCCGCCGGCATGATCGGCGTGCTGTTCTACGGCGGCATGGTGATGACCGTGCTGCCGCACGAGCCGGGCGTGTCGTGGCAGTCGCACATGGGCGGCGCCGCGGCCGGCGTGATCGCCGCCCTGCTGTTCCGCCATGCCGACCCGCTGGCGCCGCGCAAGCGCTACAGCTGGGAAGACGAGGACGAGGAAGACGACGCCGGCGCACCACTGGCCGATGCCGAACTGGAACCGCCCTCGCCCGGCCGGGTGCCGGTGCTGTGGCAGCCGCGCGAAGGTCGCGACTACGAGGTGGTGGTGCCGCTACGACCGCGCCGCGACGACCCGTAGGTGCGGGGCTTGCCCCGCACGAAGCTCCCCCGGCGCAGCCCATGCGGGGCAAGCCCCGCCTCCACGCGCGGGCGGATCAGGGCATGCCGCCCTGCGCCACCGCATCGCCGTCCACCGCGCGCCGGCCCAGCGCCGGGTCGTCGGTGAAGAAGGCATCGATGCCGACCTGCAGGTAGGCACGGATCTCGGCAATGGAACCTTGCGGGTTGCGCGCGCTCGCCGCGCCCTGGCGCAGGGCCGGTGGCAGGTAAGGGTTTTCCGGGCGGAAGGTATAGGCCACCACCTGCAGGCCGGCGGCGTGCGCGTCGGCGATCAGCGGCGAGGGCGCGGCCAGCCGGCCCTGCGCGTCCACCGGCAGCAGGGCGCGGCGCTCGACACCGATCGCGTCGGCATAGCCGGCGATCTCGCGCAGGCCGGCCGGCGTCATCATCCGCGCATAGGTCAGGTGGCCGCCGGCCAGCGCCACGTCGGCCGGCATGGCCGGCGCCTCGTCCAGCAACTGCAGCAGGCGGATGTTCGACCGCCGGCCGATGCGCGCGCGCAGCTGGCGCAGGTTGGCGGTCTCGAACGACTGCACCAGGATCGGCGCGACGCTGGTGTAGGCGTCGCCGCGCAGCGTGTCGAGCAGGCGCTCCTCCATCGGCAGGCCGATGCCGCGGAAATAGCTGCCGTGCTTTATCTCCGGCGCCAGCCCGATGCCGCGCCCGCTGCGCCGCGCCTGCTGCACCAAGAATGCAATGATCTCGTCCAGCGTGGCGATGCGGAACTCGCCATCGAAGGCGGTGCCGCGCAGTTCCGGCAGGCGCTCGCGCGCATGCAGCGTCTTCAGTTCGGCGAGGGTGAAGTCCTCGGTGAACCAGCCTTCGATCCGCTGGCCATCGATCACCTTGGTGGTGCGGCGCGCGGCGAATTCCGGATGCGCGGCGACATCGGTGGTGCCGCCGATCTCGTTCTCGTGGCGTGCCACCATCTCCCCGTCGCGGGTCATCACCAGGTCCGGCTCGATGTAGTCGGCGCCATCGGCGATGGCCTGCGCGTAGGTCGCCAGGGTGTGCTCGGGCAGCAACGCGCTGGCGCCCCGGTGCGCGTACACCGAGACGTGCGCGAACGGCGGAGTGGGAGCGGCGGCCATCGCCACCGAGGATGCCATGCACAGGCCCGCGACCACACCCAGAACCGCTCTGCCGAACACCACCGTCTCCTCGGTTCCGTCATTTGAAGGAGCGGGAGTATGGCCAACGGATATGACCGGCGTGGGACACCCCGCCATGCCCTGGCCCCCATGACCTCTCCCCTTGTAGGAGCGACGCCAGTCGCGACGAGGCTTTCCCGTTGAATCCCCACACAGGGAGGTACGGGCTGTTGCAGAGGGATCTGCATGCAAGGCTCCCTCGCGACTGGCGTCGCTCCTACAGGAGTTTTCCAACCCGCGGGGAGATCAGGGCGGAAGCCTGCACCAGCCATCGGCGCCGGCATGCAGGCGACCGGTGATGCCGATGCCGCGCAGGAACGCCTCGTCGTGCGCGGCCACCAGCAAGGTGCCGGGCCAGTCGCGCAGCATCGCTTCCAGCGCCTGCATCGCCTCCAGGTCGAGGTGGTTGGCCGGCTCGTCCAGCAGCAGCAACTGCGCCGGCGGCTGCGCGTACAGGGCGCAGGCCAGCGCCAGCTTCATGCGCTCGCCACCGCTGAGCGACTCCACCGGCTGCCGCGCGCGCCCGGCATCCAGGCCCAGCAGCGCCAGCCGGGTGCGCAGGTCGGCCTCGGCCATCGCCGGGTTGGCATGACGCAGCTGGGCCATCGCCGAGGCTCCCGGTACGGGCAGGGCCAGATGCTGGTCCAGCCAGGCCAGTGGCGCGTTCGCCCGCACCGTGCCGCGCAGCGGCCGCAGCCGCTCCGCCAGCACCTTGAGCAGCACCGATTTGCCGCTGCCGTTGCGACCGGTGAGCGCCAGCCGTTCGCCCCGTCGCAGCAGCAGATCGATCCTGGCCAGGGTGCCATCGACGAACGGCAGCACGACCTCTTCCAGCACCGCCACGCGCTCGGGCGCGCCGTCGCCAGCGGCAACCGGCAACAGCACCACGGACGCAGCCACTTCGACTTCCGATGCCGCCTGCCGCACCTGTTCGTCCAGGTGCTCGCGCTGCTGCTGTTGTTGCAGATGCGCCTTGCCGGCGCTGGCTTGCGCCCGCTGCTTCTGCCGGCCCAGCAGGATCGGCGCCTGGTTGCTGTGCGCGGCCTGCCGGTTGCCACGGGCGATGCGGCGCTCGCGCTTTTCCTGCTGCTCGCGCAACGCCTGCTCGCCCTGGCGGCGTTCATGGCGGCGCTGCTGCAAAGTTTCCGCTGCCAACCGCCGTTCCTCGCTGCTGCGTGCCGCGTAGAAGCCGTAGTTCCCGCCATGGCTGCGCAGGCCGAGCGAAGTGAGTTCGACGATGCGCTGCATGTCGCCCAGCAGTTCGCGGTCGTGGCTGACCACCAGCAGGCCACGCGGCCAGCGCCGCAGCTGTTCGCGCAGCAGCTGCCGGCCGTGCGCGTCGAGATGGTTGCTGGGTTCGTCGAGGACCAGGAAATCGGCCCCGGAGAGGAAGGCACCGGCCAGCGCCACGCGCATGCGCTGGCCGCCGCTCAGCTGCGGCACCGGCGTATCGGCCGACACGCCGTGCAGCTGCATCCGTTCCAGTTCGGCCTGCAGCTGTTCGCGCAGCTGCCAGCGTTCGCCCAGCGCCTCGAAATCGACGATGTCGCTGCTGCCCTGCTCGATGCGATGCAACGCCGCCAGCGGCTCGCCCAGACCGGCAAGGTCGGCGACGGTAGCGCGGGGCGAAGTGTCGATCTGCTGCGGCAGCCACGCCACCGGCCCCGAGCGCAGGCAGCGCCCGCGCGTGGGCGACAGGCGGCCGGCCAGCAATCGCGCCAGCACGCTCTTGCCCACGCCGTTGCGCCCGACCAGCCCGGTGGGCCGCGCGTCGAAGGTTTCGTCCAGATCGGAAAACAGCAGCCGGCCGTCGGGCAGCTGCCAGGAGACGCGTTCAAGCGTCAGGAAGGGAGTCGTGGTCATTGCATCCATCCATGCCCGGATCACCCGGCTGCCGATGGCAGCGGGACTTCGCGAGGCCTCACCAGCGCGGGCTGGCGGGGCGGGCATCAATGGCGCATTGGACCGGACTCCTTCGGGGAACAAGGCCACCTTCGCGGTGGCGGGCAAAGACTAACCGGCAATGGATGAACCGGTCCAATGCCGGTGGCGCCTCACTTGCCGATGCAGAAGCTGGAGAAGATGCGGCCCAGCAGGTCGTCGGCGGTCATGCGGCCGGTGATCTCGCCGAGCGCGTCGTGGGCCAGGCGCAGTTCCTCGGCCGCCAGTTCCAGCTGGTCGTGACGCAGCTGCGCATCCGCGGCGTCGAGGTGCCCGGCGGCACGGACGATGGCCTGCACGTGGCGCAGGCGTGCGGAGAACTCGCCCTGCTGGCCTTCGCCGGCGCCGTCGCTGGCGAGTTCGCGCAGGCGCGCGTGCAGCTGTTCCAGGTCCTGCCCGCTGGCGGCGGAGATCGCGATAGCGTCGTCGTCCAGCTGTTGCGGCCACTCCGGCAGCAGGTCGCACTTGTTGAGTATCCACAACCGCCGCGCGGCCTGCGCCGCGGTGTCGCCGATGGCCTGGCGGCCGGCTTCCGGGTCGCGCGCGTCCAGCACCACGATGGCCAGGTCGGCGCGCTGCATCTCCTCGCGGGCGCGGCGCATGCCTTCGCGCTCGATGGCGTCGCCGCCTTCGCGCAGGCCGGCGGTATCGACCAGCTCCAGTTCCAGGCCGTCGATGCGGATGGTCTCGCGCAGGGTGTCGCGGGTGGTGCCGGCGATGTCGGTGACGATGGCGCGCTCGCTGCCGGCCAATGCGTTGAGCAGCGAACTCTTGCCGGCGTTGGGCGGGCCGATCAGCACCGCGTGCAGGCCGTCGCGCAGCTTGCGGCCGCGCTCGGCATCGGCGCGCAGCCGCGCGAGCGACGCCCGCGCCTGCTCGACGCCGGCACGCACCTGCGCGCCGCCGAGCGTGTCCAGCGGTTCGTCGGCGAAGTCGATGGCGGCCTCGACGTGGATGCGCAGCCGCACCAGCTGCTCGGCCACGTCCTCGACGCGGCGCGAGAACACGCCGTCGAGCGAGCGCCGCGCCGCGCGGGCGGCGCGCACGTCGCCGGCGGCGATCAGGTCGGCGATGGCCTCGGCCTGGGCCAGGTCGAGCTTGCCGTTGAGGAAGGCGCGTTCGCTGAACTCGCCGGCCCGCGCCTGCCGTGCGCCCAGTTCGATGCAGCGCGCCAGCAGCTGGCGCAGCACCACCGGGCTGCCGTGGCCCTGCAGTTCCACCACGTCCTCGCCGGTGAAGCTGCGCGGGCCGGGGAAATGCAGGGCGATGCCGTCGTCGATCACCTCGTCCTGCGCATCGCGGAAGCGCGCGTAATGCGCGTGGCGCGGTTGCAGCTCCGGGCAACCAAGCGCGCGCGCGATCGACGCCGACGACGGGCCGGAAAGGCGCAGGATGCCGACGCCACCGGCAGCGGCGCCGCTGGCGATGGCGACGATGGTGTCGCTGGTGGAGGTGGCGTTCATGGCTACAGCTTCTGCAACTGCGCGCGCGCCTGCGCGGCGCCGCTGCCCTGCGGCTGCAGTTCGAGATAGGTGGCGTAGGCCTGCTTCGCCCGGGCCTTGTCGCCGGCATGGAAGCAGGCGTCGCCGAGGTTGAGGTAGGCCACCGCGCGCGAGGGATCGATCTTCAGCGTGTTCTCCAGCCAGCGCGCCGCTTCCGCATAGCGCTGCTGGCGGTAGTAGACGAAACCGAGGTTGTTGGCGGCCTGGGCGAAGTCCGGACGCAGCTTCAGCGCCTCGGTGAACTGCGCCACCGCCTCGTCGTAGCGTTTCTCGCGGTACAGCTGCAGGCCGCGGTCATTGGCCTGCTGGGCGCGCTGGCGGTCGGAGGTCGGTACCGCGGCCGGCACCACCAGCGTGTTGCTGCCGCCCTGCAGGTCGGCTACCTTCACCGCCGCCTCGTTGCCGCCCTGCGCCGCGTCGACGCGGCTGTTGAGGGCGATGGCGTCGGCCGACAGCTGGGCGGTGTCGGCATTGAGGAATTCCTGGCTGTCCGGCACCTGGAACACGAACTCGCCGCCCTGCGAGCCGGGCAGGCTGCCGAACGCCGGCGTCTGCCGCGACACCGCCGACACCGCCGGCGCCACGTAGGCAGCCAGTTCGGTGCCGGTGATCAGGCCGTCGCCGTTGAGGTCGCCCTTGCCGGACAGCGCCTGCAGCAGCACCCAGGTGAACACCGAATGGCCGTTGGGGCCGCTGTCGGCGACCTGCTGGTCGGCGCCGCCGGCGGTGAGCATCTGCCGCGCGGTGCGGCGCGCGTTCTCGCGCAGGAACGAGGACGACGAAGCGCCGCCGCGGGTCAGGCCCAGGCCGCTGTAGCAGGCATCCATCACGAACAGCACGTGCTTGGCCTGCAGGCTCTCGGCGATGTTCTGCACGTCGGTCATGGCGATGGCGTCGGTGGCGAATTCCTTCGGGTCCGAATCCACCGGGATGATGTAGCCGAGGTCGCGGCCGGAGGCGAGCTGGCGGGTGGCGCCATGGCCGGCGAAGAACACGAACACGCGGTCGTTCTTCTGCGTGCGGCCATCGGCCAGGCGGTCGTGGAACGCGGCCAGGATGTTGTTGCGGGTGGCCTCGCGGTTCTTCAGCACGATCACCTGCGAGGACGGGAAGCCGAACTGCCCGGTCAGGGTGTCGGCGACGGCCTGGGCGTCGCGGCTGGCGTATTCGAGCTTCGGCCACTTCGCGTAGTCGTCTATGCCGATGACGATGGCCCACGACTTCTCGTAGCCGGTGGTGATGGCGGCGCCGGCGCCGGTATCCTTGCGCGCGCGGCTGACGGAGAAGTCGCGGCCGTTCCAGCCGGCGAACTGGTAGCCGTCGGCGATCAGCCGGTCCAGGATCTGCGGCAGCGCCTTCACCGCGCGGTCGTGGATGTCGTGGAACAGGATGATGCCGCGCTGTTCCTTCCGCACCTGGTCGAGCACGCGCTGCACGATGGATTCCGGCACCGGGTCGGCCCAGTCCATCGAATCGATGTTCCACATGATCGACTTCAGCCCGGCCTCGCCGAGCAGCTGCAGGCCTTCGGCGTTGCGCGCGCCGTAGGGGAAGCGGAACAGCGGCGCGCGCTTGTCGCCGACGCGGCGCAGCAGCGCATCGGTGCCCAGCACCTGCTCGCGCAGCGCCTCGCCGCTGGTGCGCGACAGCTGGGCGTGGGTGAGGCTGTGGTTGCCCACGGCGTAGCCATCGGCCATCAGCTGGCGGCTGATGCCGGCCATCGCGCCCAGCGTCACCTTGCCGTCGGTATCGACGCTGCCGATGTTGCGGCCGACCTCGAAGAACACGCCCGGTACGTCGTAGCGCTTGAGGATGGCGCTGATCTCGTCGGTATGGGCCTTGTGCGGACCGTCGTCGAAGGTCAGTACCACGGTCCTGGCCGGCAGGTCGCGGCCGAAGATCTCGCGCTCGCTGTCCTTCATCGACATCGGGTAGGGTTCGATCACGCCGTAGTCGCGCAGGATCGCCTCGCGGTCGTAGCGCTTGTGCAGGTGGGCGACGTAGTCGTCCCACTTCTCGCGCTTGAGCGCGATGGCGCGGGTGCGCTCGAAGCGGCTGAAGATGCGGGTGATTTCCTGGTTGTAGTTGCGCTCGATCTCGTCCAGCGCCTCCAGGTCCTCGCCGATGCGCTGGTGCAGCTTCACCGCCGGCAGCGAGGAATCGGCGCCGACGCGCTCGTGCAGGTCGCGCAGCACTTCGCGGAAGGCCAGGCGGTCGGCATCGAACAGCTCCGGCGCCGATTCGATGTAGTCCAGCACCGCGCCCAGCGTGGCGAAGCGCTGCGGGCTGGCGGTGCGCAGCAGCGCATCGAACTGCGCGGCGATGGCCTCGCGCCGCTCCAGGCCGTCATGGAACAGCTGCTGGCCGATGCGGGTGGACGTGGCGCGGTCGCGGTCGCCCTGCGCGTCCTCGTCGGCCAGCAGCACGATGATGCGGCGGTGGCCGTCGAGCTGTTCCTGCAGGGCGCCCAGGAGCGGGGCGGCGGCGCCATCGTCCGCCGCGGCCGAGGCCTGCCTGGGTGCCGTTCCAGCCGGCTGCTGCGGATCGGCCGGCTTGCCGCCGCAACCGGCCAGCAGCGCGGATACGGTGATCGTCAGCAGAAAACCGCGCATTGCAGGAAGACGGGACATGGCAGGTGAAGACGGGCGGAGGCCGGAAGATTCTAGTGGAGCGTGGCGAGCCGCGCTGGCGTTGCCGGCACCCCCGCCGAAATCCTGTAGGAGCGACGTCAGTCGCGACGGGCTTTCCCCACGATGCATGGTCGCGACTGACGTCGCTCCTACAGGGGCAGCAGGTAGCGGGGAATACCCCGCATGCGAAAAGCCCGCCTTGCGGCGGGCTTTCGCGGTTACTTGGCTTCGGCCTTGGCCGGCGGCGTCGGGGCGTGCTCGCCGTGCTTCTTGGTCATCCACCACTGCTGGATCAGGCTCAGGCCGCCGTTGACCACCCAGTACAGCACCAGGCCGGACGGCATGAAGGCCATCATCACGCCGAACACCAGCGGCATGAACTGCATCATCTTCTGCTGCATCGGGTCCATGCCCGGCGCCGGCGTCAGCTTCTGCGTGAACCACATGATGGCCATGTTGAGCACCGGCAGGATGAAGTACGGGTCGCGCGCGGTCAGGTCCTGGATCCAGCCGAACCACGGCGCCTGGCGCAGCTCCACTGATTCCACCAGCACCCAGTACAGGGCGAAGAAGATCGGCATCTGGATCAGCAGCGGCAGGCAGCCGCCCATCGGGTTGATCTTTTCCTTCTTGTACAGCTCCATCATCGCGGTCTGGAACTTCTGGCGGTCGTCGCCATAGCGTTCCTTGAGCTGGGCGATGCGCGGCTGGAACTTGCGCATCTTGGCCTGCGACTTGTACTGCGCGTTGGCCAGCGGGAACAGCGCCAGCTTGAGCAGGATCACCAGGCCAACGATCGCCCAGCCCCAGTTGCCGACCAGCTTGTGGACCTGGTTCATCACCCAGAACAGGCCCTGGCCGATGATCGCCATCGGCGTGAAGCGGCTGTAGTCCACCACGCGCTCCAGGCCGGGCACGTCTTCCTTGGCGATCTGGTTGACCAGCTTGGGGCCGACCCACAGGCGCGCCTGGGTGCTGACCTTCTGGCCCGGCGCCACGGTGAAGCCGGGGCCGCGCGCCTCGATCACGTTGCGCGGGCCGTTCTGCGAGAGCAGGTACAGCGAGGCCTGGTCGGCCTGCGGGATCCACGCAGTGAAGAAGTGGTGCTGCAGCATCGCCACCCAGCCACCGCTGATGGTCTGGTTGAGGTTGCCGTCCTTCAGGTAATCGGCGAACGCGCGGCGCTGGTACTTCTTGTCGTTGTCGTACCAGGTGGCGCCGTTGAAGCTGAAGGAATCCGGGTTGGTCATGCTGCGGCTGAGAATGGCCGGCACGCGGTCGAGCTTGCGGAACACATAGCCCTGCCACGGCGCGCCACCGGCATTGACCACTTCATCCTTCACGCCGATGGCGTAGTCGCCGCGCTTGAAGGTGTAGGTCCGGTGGATGCTGACGCCGCCCGGGCCGTTCCAGACGAATGGCACCTGCAGCTCGCCCTGGCCATCGGCCAGGGCATATTCCTTCGCGGCCTGCACCGGCTGGAAGCCATTGGCGCCCGGCGCGGGCGAACCGGCCTGCCCCACCCAGCCGCTGGTGGCGTTGTACGGATGCGCCTTTTCCTCGGTCAGCAGCTGCACCGGCGGGCTACCGGCGGCCTTGGTCTGCGGGAACTGCAGCAGGTCGACATCGAGCACGCTGCGGCCGTCGAGCACCAGCTTCAGCACGTCGGTGGTGACGGTGACGCGCGGCGCGGCGGTGGCCGCTTCCATCGCGGGCGCCGGTGCGGGCGCGGCCGGCGCCTGGCCGGGAACCGAGGCCTGCGGCACGTTGCCGGCCGAGGGCGGCGCCAGGTCGGCGTCGTTGGCGGCCGGCACCGCCGGCTGGGTCGCGGCGACGGTGGCCGGATCCGGCGCGTTCTTCTCGCGGCCCCATTCCATCCACAGCAGCACCGCCACCATCAGCCAGGCGAAAATCAGGAATATACGGGTCTGGTTCATCAGCAGGCAGGCTCGGCTCGACCAGGCGGAGTGCCCGGCGCGTTCAAGGAAGAAGAGGGTTGGTTGCCCTCGCGCGGCGGCATTGTGCCGTCAGCGCCCACCGCGGGCAATGCGCCGGCGCGGCGGAGCAGGCGTTCGAACGCCTCGCGGATCTGTCGGTTGCTGGCAAGCTTGGCCGCCGAACGGGCGACCACGACGTAATCGCCCCCGGCCATGCCTGCCCGGAGGTGACGTGTGGCATCGCGCAACACACGCTTGATGCGGTTACGGCCCACCGACCGCGTATCGACCTTGCGCGACACGGCCAAGCCCAGCCGGGCGGGGGTATCCCCTTTCAGCCAGTGCAGTGTCATCAGTGGGTCGGATACACGGCGGGCGCCGTTGAAGACCGTTGTATATTCGGCACGCGTACGAACCCGCGCAGAGCGAGGAAATCGCTTGCGCGGGTCGGTGCTGCTCACGATCGGATTTGCATCTGCCGCACGGAGCGGCAACGCAATCAAGCGCTGAGGACTTTGCGGCCCTTGGCGCGGCGACGCGACAGGATCTTGCGGCCGTCGGCGGTCTTCATACGCGCGCGGAAGCCGTGATCGCGCTTGCGCTTGAGGTTGCTGGGTTGGAACGTGCGCTTGGTGGCCATGGGGGCACCTGTATGAATGAGACGGAAAGAACCGGAAATTCTATAGATCGCCCCCCGGTCACGTCAAGCGCCGCAACACCTGCCCGCAGGGGTTTTCATCCACAGCCTGTGGATGGAGCTGTGAACAAGTCAGGGACAAGCATTCCCGCCCCCGCCGCGCGGTGGTAGTCTGCGCCATCCACTTTCCCCTATTCCGGCACGTGGCCGGGCGGCTTCCTGCGCCCGTCCCGCGTGCCTTCGACGATTATTCCTGATGGATGCCTGGTCCCGTTGTATCGAACGTCTGGAAGCGGAATTCCCGCCGGAAGATGTCCACACCTGGTTGAAGCCGCTGCAGGCCGACCACCGCGCCGACAGCATGGTGCTGTACGCCCCGAACGCCTTCATCGTCGACCAGGTGCGCGAGCGCTACCTGCCGCGCATCCATGAACTGCTGCGCTATTTCGCCGACATCACCGAAGTGCAGCTGGAAATCGGCTCGCGCCCGCGCGCAGTCGAGCCGGCGCCGGTCGCGGCTCCCGTAATCGGCACGGCGGCCCCGGCTGCGCCGACGGTGCCGTTCAACGGCAACCTGGATGCGCACTACACCTTCGCCAACTTCGTGGAAGGCCGCAGCAACCAGCTGGGCCTGGCCGCGGCGTTCCAGGCGGCGCAGAAGCCCGGCGACCGCGCCCACAACCCGCTGCTGCTGTACGGCGGCACCGGCCTGGGCAAGACCCACCTGATGCTGGCGGCGGGCAACGCGATGCGCCAGGCCAACCCGGCCGCGCGCGTGCTCTACCTGCGTTCGGAGCAGTTCTTCAGCGCCATGATCCGGGCGTTGCAGGAAAAGACGATGGACCAGTTCAAGCGTCAGTTCCAGCAGGTGGACGCGCTGCTGATCGACGACATCCAGTTCTTCGCCGGCAAGGACCGCACGCAGGAGGAGTTCTTCCACACCTTCAACGCGCTGTTCGACGGCAAGCAGCAGATCATCCTGACCTGCGACCGCTATCCGCGCGAGGTGGAAGGCCTGGAAGCGCGGCTGAAATCGCGCCTGGCCTGGGGCCTGTCCGTGGCGATCGAGCCGCCGGACTTCGAGACCCGCGCCGCCATCGTGCTGGCCAAGGCGCGCGAGCGCGGCGCCGAGATCCCGGACGACGTGGCGTTCCTGATCGCCAAGAAGATGCGCTCGAACGTGCGCGACCTGGAAGGCGCGCTCAACACCCTGACCGCGCGCGCCAACTTCACCGGCCGCGCCATCACCACCGAGTTCGCCCAGGAAACCCTGCGCGACCTGCTGCGCGCCCAGCAGCAGGCGATCAGCATCCCCAACATCCAGAAGACCGTGGCCGACTACTACGGCCTGCAGATCAAGGACCTGCTGTCCAAGCGCCGCACCCGTTCGCTGGCGCGCCCGCGCCAGGTCGCCATGGCGCTGACCAAGGAACTGACCGAGCACAGCCTGCCGGAGATCGGCGACGCCTTCGCCGGCCGCGACCACACCACGGTCCTGCACGCCTGCCGCCAGATCCGCACGCTGATGGAGACCGACGGCAAGCTGCGCGAGGACTGGGACAAGCTCATCCGCAAGTTGAGTGAGTAGGTCATCGGGGCACCGGAAAGGACGAAGCGGCAGGGCCAGTGAATGATGCATCGACGCCACGGAGGCGTCATCGCACAAAACGGTGCATGATTCGGGGGCAGGCGTTGGGGAATCTGTGGATAAAAATGCGCGGCCGGATCGGCGCGAAGTTATCCACACCTTTCCCCACCCGTTCCGGGCCAGTAATACAGAGGGTTTCGAGGCAATGAAATCCTTAAAAAACAAATACTTGGCTGTGTTTTAAACCAAATCTGGCTCTACCAGCACCACCAAGCTTTTGATTTAACCCACATCTTTTAAAAGCATAGGGGCACGAAACCACATGCGTTTCACACTGCAGCGCGAAGCCTTCCTCAAGCCGTTGGCCCAGGTCGTCAACGTGGTCGAACGCCGTCAGACCCTTCCGGTTCTGGCCAACTTCCTGGTCCAGGTCCAGGGCGGCCAGCTGTCGCTGACCGGTACCGACCTGGAAGTGGAAATGGTCTCCCGCATCGCGGTCGAGGACGCACAGGACGGCGAAACCACGATTCCGGCACGCAAGCTGTTCGAGATCATCCGCGCCCTGCCCGATGGGAGCCGCATCACCGTGTCGCAGACCGGCGAGAAGATCACCGTGCAGGCTGGCCGCAGCCGCTTCACCCTGGCCACACTGCCGTCCAACGACTTCCCGTCGGTGGACGAAGTCGAAGCCACCGAGCGCGTGGTGGTGCCGGAATCGGCGCTGAAGGAACTGATCGAGCGCACCGCTTTCGCGATGGCGCAGCAGGACGTGCGTTATTACCTCAACGGCCTGCTGTTCGACCTGCGCGACCAGCTGCTGCGCTGCGTGGCGACGGACGGCCATCGCCTGGCGTTGTGCGAGACCGCGCTGGAGAACAGCACCGGTTCCAAGCGCCAGATCATCGTACCGCGCAAGGGCGTGACCGAGCTGCAGCGCCTGCTGGAAGGAGGCGATCGCGAGGTGGAGCTGGAAGTCGGCCGCAGCCACGTGCGCGTGAAGCGCGACGATGTGACCTTCACCTCCAAGCTGATCGACGGCCGCTTCCCGGACTACGAAGCGGTGATCCCGATTGGCGCCGATCGCGAAGTGAAGGTGGACCGTGAGAGCCTGCGCGCGTCGCTGCAGCGTGCGGCGATCCTGTCCAACGAGAAGTACCGTGGCGTCCGGGTCGAAGTCACGCCGGGCCAGCTGAAGATCAGCGCCCACAACCCGGAGCAGGAAGAAGCGCAGGAAGAGATCGAAGCCGATACCGAGGTCAGCGATCTGGCCATCGGCTTCAACGTGAACTACCTGCTCGATGCCCTGTCGGCATTGCGCGACGAGCACGTCGTGATCCAGCTACGCGATTCCAATTCGTCGGCACTGGTGCGCGAGGCCAGCAGCGAGAAGTCCCGGCATGTGGTCATGCCGCTGCGTCTCTGACGACGGCAGGTTCCACGTGGAACAGAGAGCCCGGCAATCGCCGGGCTTTTTTGTTCTCGGGTTCCGGCCATGCGAGGTGTCGGACCATGAGTCTGCGCTGTGTTCCACGTGGAACTGGCATGAGCTACTCCCGGGTCGGATGGATTCTCCGAACTTGACCCTCCGAGTGGGAATCCCGCGACAGTTTCCCTTCGCCGGTTCGATCCAATGCAGGATGCCCGGAATGTCTGTTCCTGATCGGCGGTCTGGATGCTCCCCAAAGCTTTAAATCTGGGAATAAATCAGAAGCTTGGTGATGATGGTAGAAGCAGATTTCATGTAAAACATGGTTATCTTGTTGTTTATAAAAGATATTTGTGTAGGGAAACCCCTATGGAAAAGCAGGGGATAGTGCTGTGGATAGCTGTGAACAAGTGGGATGGAGGCGAAAAGCGGCAAAACTATCCACAGGATGCCAAAGGCGAGCCAACGCCCTGCCCACAGGCTTGAAGTGAGGCGTCAGGCGCCGCGGAGCGGCTTGGACCGATGGTCGCCATCGGGAACGGAACGGATGGCCGGACAGATGCTTTAAGCTGCTGCTCTTGTCCCGGACGGCGACCGTCCCGGGCGTCGCGTTTCCTTCCGAGCGTCAATGCACATCGTCCGTCTCTCACTGAACCGCGTTCGTCGGTTCGATTCCGTGGAACTGGCTCCGCGACCTGGGATCAACCTGATCACCGGGGCGAACGGCGCGGGCAAGACCAGTCTGCTGGAGGCCCTGCACCTGATGGCCTACGGGCGCAGCTTCCGTGGCCGGGTCCGCGACGGGCTGGTGCAGAAGGGTGCCGATGCCCTGGAAGTCTTCGTCGAATGGCAGGAACAGGGCCCCGCCGCACCGATCGAGCGGCTCCGCCGGGCGGGCCTGCGCCACGGCGGACAGGCCTGGAAGGGGCGGCTGGATGGCGAGGATGTCGCGCAGCTGGGCTCCCTGTGCGCGGCATTGGCGGTGGTGACCTTCGAACCCGGCAGCCATGCCCTGGTCAGCGGGGGCAGCGAACCGCGCCGCCGCTTCATCGACTGGGGCTTGTTCCACGTGGAACCTGATTTCCTTCCCCTGTGGCGCCGCTACACACGTGCCCTGAAACAGCGCAATGCCCTGCTGAAGGCAGGCGCTGCATCCCGCCAGCTCGATGCCTGGGATCATGAGCTGGCCGAAGCTGGCACGCCGCTGACCTCGCGGCGCCAGCACTACCTGGAGCGGTTGCAGGAGCGTGCGGTAGCGATTGCCGCCGATCTGGCGCCGGGCCTGCAACTGCAAGGGCTGGAGCTGCAACCGGGCTGGCGTCGCCACGAAATGTCGCTGGCCGATGCTCTACTGCTGTCCCGCGAACGCGACCGTGCCATGGGCCATACCTCGGCCGGCCCGCACCGGGCCGACTGGACCGTCGCCTATGGGGAAATCCCTGGCCGCGATGCGCTCTCTCGCGGCCAGGCCAAGCTCACCGCCCTGGCCTGCCTGCTGGCCCAGGCCGACGACTATGCTGCCCAGCGCGGTGAGTGGCCGGTCATCGCGCTGGATGACCTGGGCGCGGAACTCGACCGCCATCACCAGCAGCGCGTGTTGCAACGCCTGGCCGCCACGTCGGCGCAGGTCTTCATCACCGCGACCGAGCCGCCTGTCGCGCTGGAGGAACAGCTGCATCCGGCAGCCGTGTTCCACGTGGAACACGGCGCCATCCAGGTCCTGCAATGACCGTTCGGGGTGCGTATTGGCCCGGCTGGTATACTTTCCACGACCCCCTCTTTACTCACGCCCCGACCTCCGGGCCGGCGCGTGACCTGTGGAGCCAACGGCAAGCGCGATGAGCGAAGAACAGAACACCCCGGCCAGCAACGGCAATTACGACGCCAACAGCATCACCGCCCTGGAGGGCCTTGAGGCTGTCCGCAAGCGGCCCGGCATGTACATCGGCGACGTCCACGACGGCACCGGTCTGCACCACATGGTGTTCGAAGTCGTCGACAACTCCATCGACGAAGCCCTGGCCGGCCATGCCGACAACGTCGTCGTGACCATCCACGCCGACGGCTCGGTATCGGTCTCGGACAACGGCCGCGGCATCCCGGTCGGCAAGCACGAGCAGATGAGCCAGAAGCTCGGCCGCGAAGTGTCCGCCGCCGAAGTGGTGATGACGGTCCTGCACGCCGGCGGCAAGTTCGACGACAACAGCTACAAGGTTTCCGGCGGCCTGCACGGCGTCGGCGTCAGCGTGGTCAACGCGCTGTCGGAGAAGCTGCTGCTGGATGTCTTCCAGGGCGGCTTCCACTACCAGCAGGAATTCAGCAACGGCGCCGCGGTCGGTCCGTTGAAGCAGCTGGGCACGACCACCAAGCGCGGCACCACCGTGCGTTTCTGGCCGTCGACCGTGGCGTTCCACGGCAATGTCGAGTTCCACTACGACATCCTGGCCCGCCGCCTGCGCGAGCTTTCCTTCCTCAACTCCGGCGTCAAGGTCATCCTGGCCGACGAGCGCGGCGAGGGCCGTCGCGACGACTTCCACTACGAAGGCGGCATCAAGAGCTTCGTGGAGCACCTGGCGCAGCTGAAGACCCCGCTGCACCCGAACGTCATCTCCGTTACCGGCGAGCACAACGGCATCACCGTGGAAGTTGCGCTGCAGTGGACCGATTCCTACCAGGAAACGATGTACTGCTTCACCAACAACATCCCGCAGAAGGATGGCGGTACCCACCTGGCCGGCTTCCGCGGCGCGCTGACCCGCGTGCTGAACAACTACATCGAGCAGAACGGCATCGCCAAGCAGGCCAAGATCAGCCTGACCGGCGACGACATGCGCGAAGGCATGATCGCGGTGCTGTCGGTGAAGGTGCCGGACCCGAGCTTCTCCAGCCAGACCAAGGAAAAGCTGGTCAGCTCCGACGTGCGCCCGGCCGTGGAAAACGCCTTCGGCGCGCGCCTGGAGGAGTTCCTGCAGGAGAACCCGAACGAGGCCAAGGCGATCGCCGGCAAGATCGTCGATGCCGCCCGTGCCCGCGAGGCCGCGCGCAAGGCCCGCGACCTGACCCGCCGCAAGGGCGCGCTGGACATCGCCGGCCTGCCCGGCAAGCTCGCCGACTGCCAGGAGAAGGACCCGGCGCTGAGCGAGCTGTTCATCGTCGAGGGCGACTCGGCAGGCGGTTCGGCCAAGCAGGGTCGCAACCGCAAGAACCAGGCGGTGCTGCCCCTGCGCGGCAAGATCCTCAACGTGGAACGCGCGCGCTTCGACCGCATGCTGTCCTCCGACCAGGTCGGTACGCTGATCACCGCGCTGGGTACCGGCATCGGCCGCGACGAGTACAACCCGGACAAGCTGCGCTACCACAAGATCATCATCATGACCGACGCCGACGTCGACGGCGCGCACATCCGCACCCTGCTGCTGACGTTCTTCTACCGGCAGATGCCGGAGCTGATCGAGCGCGGCTACGTCTACATCGGCCTGCCGCCGCTGTACAAGATCAAGCAGGGCAAGACCGAGCTGTACCTGAAGGACGACCCGGCGCTGGACGCCTACCTGGCCAACAGCGCGGTGGAGAACGCCGCGCTGGTGCCGGCCAACGGCGAACCGCCGATCGAGGGCGTGGCGCTGGAGAAGCTGCTGATGACCTACGCCAGCGCGCAGGACGCCATCGAACGCAACGCGCACCGCTACGACCGCAGCCTGCTCGAGGCGCTGGTCGATTTCACCCCGATGGACCTGGAACACCTGCGCACCGCCGTCGCCGGCGAGGGCCTGGATGCGCTGGCCAGGCGCCTGAACCAGGGCAGCCTGGGCACGCCGCGTTTCACCCTGACCTTGCAGGAGCCGAACGAACAGCGTCCGGCCGCCGTGCTGGTCACCCGTCGCCACATGGGCGAGGAGCACATCCAGGTGCTGCCGCTGGCCGCGTTCGAATCCGGCGAGCTGCGCCCGCTGCACCAGGCGTCGCAGCTGCTGCATGGCCTGCTCCGCGAGGGCGCCGTCATCAGCCGCGGCAACCGCTCGGCCGAGGTCACCGGCTTCGCCCAGGCCCAGGCCTGGCTGATGGAAGAAGCCAAGAAGGGCCGCCAGATCCAGCGCTTCAAGGGCCTGGGCGAAATGAACCCGGAACAGCTGTGGGATACCACGGTGAACCCCGATACCCGCCGCCTGCTGCAGGTGCGCATCGAGGACGCGGTGGCCGCCGACCAGATCTTCAGCACCCTGATGGGCGACGTGGTCGAGCCGCGCCGCGACTTCATCGAGGACAACGCGCTGAAGGTCATGAACCTGGATATCTGACACAATCCGGCAATCCGGGCAGGCGCCGAATGCGGCGCCTGCCCGTTTCTTCCGCTGCCGCCCCAGGATCACGATGTCCGTCCCACCGCCGGTTCCGTTGTCGGTTCCTCCTGCCGCACCGTCGGTGCCCCGCGAAGGTTCCCCGCTGCTGGGGTTCGGGCTGGATGTCCTGCTCGCCGCCGGCATCCTGATGGGCGTGAGCCTGCTGTGCAGCCTGGCCTGGGGGCTGTGGCGCGGTTTCGAGGTGGGCCTGGCCGCGGCCCGTGACGGCGGGATGCCGGATGCGGCCCAGCTTGGTACGCAGCTGGGCCAGCCGGGGGCCTTGGCGCAGATGCTGATCGCGCTGGTTTCCACGGGGGCCACCGCGCTGGTGCTCTACTTCTGGCGCCGGCGCGCCTCGCCGACCGAACGTGCCGCCTCCCATGCCGCCGTGCGCCGTGGCTCGACCTGGGGATGGACCCTGCTCGTGGCCATTGGCGTGTTCGCCGGCAGCAGCCTCATCGGCTGGACCGGCAAGCAGCTCGGCATCGAACCGGTGCCGACCAACCTGCCCCTGATGGAGCAGGCGATGGCCAACTATCCCGTGTTCCTGGTCGCCTTCGCCGTGTTCCTGGCGCCGGCCTACGAGGAACTGCTGTTCCGCCGGGTGCTGTTCGGACGCCTCTGGGCGGCCAGCCGGCCATGGCTGGGCATGCTGCTGAGCAGCGCCGCCTTCGCCTTCATCCACGAAATCCCCGGCACCAGCGCCAACGGACTGCCGGAGATCCTGCAGTTGTGGCTGGTCTATGGCGGCATGGGCTTCGCTTTCGCCTGGCTGTACCGCAGGACCGGCACGTTGTGGGCGGCGATCGCCGCGCATACGCTCAACAACGCGGTCGCGCTGGTGGCGCTGGTGTTTTTCGGGCTGCAGTAGGCGCCGGACCGGTTGACGGAAATTTAAGCCGGGCACTCGCACACTGCAGACATGAACGAGGGGAAATCCGCCATGAAACCTGTGCTGCTCGGCGTCGCCATCGCGCTGCTGCTGGGCGCCTGCGCGACGACGACCTCGCCCACCGGCCGCCGCCAGGTCGTGGGAGGCATTTCCCAGCAGCAGCTGGACCAACTCGGCGCGCAGGCCTTTGCCGAGACCAAGGCCAAGCAGACCCTGAGCAACGACGCCCGGCAGAACGCCTACGTGCAGTGCGTGGTCGGCGCGCTGGTGGCCGAACTGCCACAACAGTACCGTGGCGTACGTTGGGAGACGGCCGTGTTCGTCGAGAAGGAGCCCAATGCCTTCGCCCTGCCTGGCGGCAAGGTCGGGGTGAACACCGGCATCTTCACCGTAGCGAAGAACCAGGACCAGTTGGCGGCGGTCATCGGCCATGAAATCGGTCACGTGATCTCGCGGCACCATGAGGAACGCCTGACCCGGCAGCAGGGCACCCAGGTAGGCCTGGGGATTCTTGGCGCCCTGGCAGGTGCCGCCTATGGCGACACCGCCGCCAGCGCGGTCAACCAGTTCGGCAGCATGGGCGCGCAGGGGCTGATCCTGCTGCCCGGTTCCCGCACCCAGGAAAGCGAGGCCGACGTGGTCGGCCAGCGCCTGATGGCCCAGGCCGGCTTCGATCCGGCCCAGGCCGTGGACCTGTGGCAGAACATGATGGCGGCCGGTGGCGGGCGTCCGCCGCAATGGCTTTCGACCCATCCCGACCCGACCAACCGCATCCGCGAGCTGCAGCGCGACGTCCCCGCGCTGGAGCCCGTCTACCGCCAGGCGCGGCAATCGGGACGGACGCCGCGCTGCGGCTGACCCGTGGACATGGCCCGGCCGAGCCCTGGACATTGGTGCAGTACAGCAACAGAAGTGATTTCTCCGTCAAAATTTTTCTGTTACGTTTGGCGGCTCCGATTTTTCCAGACCGTCCGTTCCAGCGCCGCCCCGGCGGTTTCATCGAGGTGACCCATGATTTCCCGCAGCCATAAGCAGGCTCTGCTTTCCGTCCTGATCGCGACCGTGCTCGGTGGCGCCGTGGTCGCCGATGCCGCCGCCCAGGCGCGTTCGGCCGATCGTTCGAGCGAACGTCGTGGTCATGGTTCGGCCAAGCCCGAGGTGCTGTACCCGGAAGCGACCCGCGAAGAACCCAAGGGCAAGCCGTCCTCGAAGATGGGGGGCAAGCTGCAGAAGCTGTTCGCCGCCTACAACAAGGAAGACTACGAAGAGACCCGCAAGCTGGCCGACGAGATCCTCGCCACCGACAGCGCCAACGACTACGACAAGGCGGTCGCCAACCAGCTGGCCTCGCAGGCCGCCTACAACCTGGACGATGCCGCCGCCGCCAAGCAGTACCTGCAGCAGGCGATCGCCCTGAACCAGCTGGACAACAACGGCCACTTCCAGGCGATGCTGATGCTGGCCCAGCTGCAGCTGCAGGACGAGCAGTACGCTGAAGGCCTGGCCAACCTGGACAAGTACTTCGCCGAGTCCAAGTCGCACAAGCCCGAGGAACTGGTGATCAAGGGCCAGGCCCTGTACCAGACCGAGAAGTACGCCGAGGCCATCCCGGTGCTGAAGGCGGCCATCGCCGCCGCGCCGGAGCCCAAGGACAACTGGAACCAGTTGCTGATGGCCGCCTACGCCGAAGCCGGCCAGACCGGCGAAGCGGTCAAGGAAGCCGAGGCGCTGGCCGCCAAGAATCCGGCGGACAAGAAGGCGCAACTGAACCTGGCCAGCATGTACATGCAGGCCGAGCAGATGGACAAGGCCGGCGCGGTGATGGACAAGCTGCGCGCGGCCGGACAGCTCACCGAAGAGCGCGAGTACAGGCAGCTGTACTCGATCTACGCCAACACCGAGAACAAGGAAAAGGACGTCATTGCGGTGATCAACGAGGGCCTGTCCAAGGGCATCCTCAAGCCGGACTACCAGGTCTACCTGGCGCTGGCGCAGTCGTACTACTACTCCGACCAGATCCCGCAGGCCATCGAGGCGTGGCGCAAGGCCGCCCCGCTTTCCAAGGATGGCGAGACCTACCTGAATCTGGCGCGTGTGTTGCATTCCGAAGGTCGGATCCCCGAAGCCAAGCAGGCTGCCCGGGACGCCTTGGCCAAGGGTGTCAAAAACCCGGCTGATGCGAACAAGATCATCAACCTGAAGTAAGCACGAATAACGCCTGAACAGCTGCATTTGAGATGCGCAGCCGGTCAGGATTGGTATAAGCTTGGAGGTTCCTGCGGTGTCATGCACCGCTGAATCAGGGGCGTCGGTAACAGCGCCGCCCCGACCCCACTGAACGAGCTCTTGGCGCATGACGGAACAACTGGTTTTCCACCACAGGTATGACGGCGAGAAAGACAAGGGTCTGAGCTGGCCCCGCATTGCCGGCATCGCCTTCGTAATCGCTCTCCATCTGGCAGCCCTGATGATGCTCCTGATCCCGGCCGTGGCCCCGAAGGCCGCCAAGGAGAAGGAACGCAACGTCATGGTGACGCTGGTCGACGCTCCGCCGCCGCCGCCGCCGCCGCCGCCGCCGCCGCCGCCGCAGGACACCCCGCCGCCGCCGGTCAAGAACCTGGCGCCGCCGAAGGCCTCGCCGCTGCCGCCGCCGCCGGAAGCCCCGGTGGTGGACATCCCGGAGCCGCGCCCGAACGACGTCGTGACCCCGCCGTCGCCGCCGTCGCCGCCGGCCCAGGTCACCGACATCCAGGCCAGCGTGGACATCTCGTCCAAGAACATGAACCCGCCGCGGTATCCGCCGGCCGCTTTCCGCGCCGGTATCCAGGGCGAGGTCATCCTCATCATTGATGTCGACGCCAGCGGCAACGTCACCAATGTGTCCGTCGAGAAGTCCAGCCGTAACCGCGACCTCGACCGCGCTGCCATGGACGCGGCACGCAAGTGGAAGTTCAATCCTTCCGTGATCAATGGGCAAAAGGCGGCAGGTCGCGTCCGCGTCCCGGTCAACTTCGCGCTGAGCTGATCCCCTCCGGCGGCCAAGCGGCCGCCAACGGGAACCGTTCGACTTTTAGCTATACCCTTTAACACCACACACAACAAAGGTAAGCGTCATGCTGCAGGAAATCTTCATCGCCGCTGCTGCCGGGGGCAACGCAAACAACGCGCTCTCGCAGATGGGCTTCGAGCATCTGATTCACGAAATGACCTCCAAGCCGGGTGACTTCGCGGTTTCCTGGGTCGTGCTGCTGACCCTGGTCGCGATGTCGGCGATGTCGTGGTACTGGACCGTCATCAACATCTTCCGCACCGCCCGCCTGAAGTCGGCTTCCGACCGCGTGCCGGGCATGTTCTGGGATGCCGCCAATGCCCAGGACGCCATCCGCGCCATGGAAGAGCAGCCGGCTTCCGAGCCGTTCTCGAAGATCGCGCTGGACGCCGCCCAGGCCGCTGCGCACCACCAGCAGGCCGGTGCCGCCGAGACCCTGAGCCGTTCGGAGTTCGTCGACCGCGCCCTGCGCCAGGCCGTCACCCGCGAATCCAACAAGCTGCAGGGCGGCATGATCCTGCTGGCCACCGTCGGCGCGACCGCTCCGTTCGTGGGTCTGCTGGGTACCGTGTGGGGCATCTACGGCGCGCTGATCAAGATCGGTGCCACCGGCTCCGCTTCGATCGACGCCGTCGCCGGCCCGGTGGGTGAAGCGCTGATCATGACCGCGATCGGTCTGTTCGTCGCGATCCCGGCCGTGTTCGCCTTCAACTTCTTCAGCAAGATCAACAGCGCCACCGTCAGCAAGTTCGACACCTTCGCGCACGATCTGCACGACTTCTTCGCCACCGGCTCGCGCGTCCGCTGAGCCGTCGGCAGAGCAGTCCTCGCAACGATATAGACGGAGCCCGTTATGGCTTTCAGTAGTGGTAACAGCAGCGGCCCCATGGCCGACATCAACGTCACGCCCCTCGTGGACGTGATGCTGGTGCTGCTGATCATCTTCATCATCACGGCTCCCCTGATGTCCCACAAGGTCAAGGTCGAGCTGCCCGAGGCCAACCTGAACATCAATCCGGACGACGCTGAAAAGCGTGCGGGCCCGATCACGGTGGCGGTCAAGGAAGACGGCACGCTCTACTGGAACGACGAAGAGGTCTCCAAGGAGACCCTGGAATCGCGTTTCGCCACGGCTGCCCAGCAGACGCCGCAGCCGCCGCTCAACCTGCGTGGTGACAAGACCACCAAGATGAGCGTGATCAATGAAGTGACCAAGATCGCGCAGAGCCAGGGCATGCTGGACGTCGGTTTCGTTGCCACCAAAGAAAAGGGGCAATAAGCGATGGCATTCAGTAGTGGTGGAAACAGGGGCCCCATGGCCGACATCAACGTCACGCCCCTCGTGGACGTGATGCTGGTGCTGCTGATCATCTTCATCGTGACCGCGCCGATCATGACGTACCCGATCGCCGTGGACCTGCCGCAGCGGGTCATCAACCCGCCGCCGCAGCTGCGCGAGCCGCCGCCGCCGATCGAACTGCGCGTGGATGCGAGCAATCAGGTTTACTGGAACAACAGTCCGGTGAACGTGAACGATCTGCAGCAGAAGATGGAAGAAGAAGTACAGAAGGATCCGACCAATCAGCCGGAACTTCGCATCGACGCCAATCCGGATTCCGAGTACGAGGTCATGGCCAAGATCCTGGCCCAGGCCAAGAACGCTCAGATGAAGAAGATCGGTTTCGTGCAGTAACGCAATACCCAAGTCATGACGCGACTGGAAAACGCCCCCGCTTGTCGGGGGCGTTTTTTTTCGTGCCCGCAGGTATCCGGGACACGATGGATTGCTAAGCTTGAGCGACGATGGAAACCAGGGAACGGGAATGTCCCAATCGAACATGAAACGGATAATGGCCGTGTTGGCCGGCGCGCTCGGCCTGCTTGGTGTCGGTTTCGTGCTGACCGCACCGATCATGTCGTATCCGATCAGCGTGGACCTGCCGCAGCGGGTCGTCGCTTCGCCACTGGCGAAGCGGGCCGCCGCACGGCCGCCCATCGATCTGCGCGTGGATGCGGACAATCGGGTCTACTGGAACGACAGCCCGGTGAACGTGGCGGAGCTGGAGCAGAAGATGGAAGAGGAAGTATGGAAGGATCCGGGCAACCAGCCGGAGCTTCGCATCGACGCCAGCCCGGATTCGGACTATGAAACCCTGGGCAGGATCCTGGCCCAGGCCAGGAATGCCCGGATGAAGAAGATCGGTTTCGTACGGTAGCGATATCCGGGGCTACGGCGCGTCCGCAAAGCGCAAAAGCGCGTTCGTGGACGCGGAGTGCGGTGTCCGGCGGCGCTTTTCTGCCAGGACCTTCGCGGGAATCAGGCCTTGCGCCCGATCACCGCGAGATAGCCCTTCACCGTCGCATCCAGGCCGTCGTACAGCGCCTCGCCGATCAGCGCGTGGCCGATGGAGACTTCCAGCACCTGCGGTACGTCCTGCAGGAAACGGCCCAGGTTGGCCTGCGACAGATCGTGGCCGGCGTTGACGCCCAGGCCCGCGGCCTGCGCCCGCCGCGCCGCGTCCGCGAACAGGGCCAAGGCGGCATCCGCCGAACCGGCGGCGAAGGCTTCGGCATAGGGGCCGGTATAGAGCTCGATGCGGTCCGCGCCGAGCGCGGCGGCCGCGGCGATGTCCGGGTTGCCGGCATCGACGAACAGGCTGACCCGGCAACCATGGCTTTTCAGCGCGGCGACCAGCGGGCGCAGGCGCTCGCCGTCGCGGGCGAAATCGAAGCCATGGTCCGAGGTGAGCTGGCCATCGGTATCGGGAACGAGCGTGGCCTGTTCCGGGCGGGTCTGTTCGCACAGCGGCAGCAGGCCGGGATAGCCGGGGCGCGGCGGCGCGAACGGGTTGCCCTCGATGTTGAACTCGACGCCACGCGCGCGGGCCAGGGCGGAAAGCGATTGGACGTCATCGGCGCGGATATGGCGCTGGTCCGGGCGCGGATGCACGGTGATGCCGTGCGCGCCGGCATCCAGGCAGGCCGTTGCCGCGTGCAGCACGTCCGGGTCGTTGCCGCCGCGGGAGTTGCGCAGCACGGCGATCTTGTTGACATTGACGCTGAGACGGGTCATGACGGCGGGTGTTCTTCGTTTGCGGGAGACGATGGGGGGACGGCCGGGGATGCGCCTGGACGCAGCTGTTCGCGCAGGGCCTGCAGTTCGTCCGGGTGCAGGGCGCGCGGCGCCTGGCTGGCCGTGCCGCTGAAGCGTGCCGCGTACAGCCCCTTGATCCACACCAGGAAGAAGAGCAGCGCCGCCAGCAGCGACAGGAACAGCAGCCACGGGTGCGTGGTCGTGATGGCAAGGATGAAGGCGCCCAACGCGAGCAGCAGGAACAGCCAGTACATGACGGTCTCCCCGGTGAGGCGCCCAGTGTAGCGGTCCGCCCGGGGCGGCTTCCACGCGAGCCCTTGGCTACAGCAGCGGCGAGGCCAGGCGCGCGAACGCCTCGGGCAGGCGCTGCCGCCACAGCGGGCAGTGGCGCTCGGGCAGCACCGGCGTGGCCTGGGCGAATTCCCGCTCCAGGATCGCCTCCAGTTCCGCCGTCAGCCCGCGGTCGTGGTAGAGCATCGACAACTCGAAGTTCAGGCGGAAGCTGCGGTGGTCGAAGTTGGCGCTGCCGACGATGCAGGTATCGTCGTCGGCGATGAAGGCCTTGGTGTGCAGCATGCGCGGGCCGTATTCGTAGATCTTGACCCCGGCCTGCAGCAGTTCGTCGTAGTAGGAGCGGCCGGCCAGGGTGACGAACAGCGAGTCGCTGCGCCGTGGCACCAGCAGGCGCGTGTCCAGCCCGCCCAGTGCGGCCGAGGTCAGCGCCATGCGCGCCGCTTCGCCGGGGACGAAGTACGGCGTCACCAGCCACACGCGGCGGGCGGCCTCGTGGATCGCCGCCACGTGCATGCGGTGGATCGCCTCCCACGACGAATCCGGGCCGGAGACCAGCACCTGCGCCTGCACCGTGCCGTCCTCCCGGGTGGGAGCGTCGGAGGGGAACAGGTCCTCGCGCTCGAAGTGGGCCCTGCCCTGCCCGCTGGCGTAGATCCAGTCTTCCAGGAACACCAGCTGCAGGCTGCGCACGACATGGCCGGCGAGGCGGGTGTGCAGGTCGCGGTAGGCGTCGGGATTGCGGCGGTCGTCCTCGGCATCGGTGATGTTGATGCCGCCGGTGAAGGCGACCGTGCCGTCGATCACCACCAGCTTGCGGTGGGTGCGCAGGTTCAGCCACGGGCGCTTGAACGGCTTGAGCAGCTGGCGCGGGTGGAACCACACCACCTCCGCGCCGGCATCGAGCAGCGGCTGCAGGAAACGCTTCTTGACCCGCGAGGAACCGACCGCGTCCAGCAGCAGGCGCACCTTCACCCCCGCCCTCGCCCGCTCGGCCAGCGCATCGCGCAGCGCCGTGCCGGCATGGTCGGGCTCGAAGATGTAGTACTCCAGGTTCACGTGGCGCCGCGCGCCGGCGATCGCCGCCAGGATCGCCGCGTAGGTCGCCGCGCCATCGACCAGCCAGTCCACCGCGGTCGCGGAACTCGGCGGCAGGCCGGTGGTGGCCTGGCCGATGCGCGCCAGCTCGGTGCAGTCCACGTCGGCCGGGCAGACCGTGCTGTAGGCCTCCATGCCCTCGCGCGAGCGTCCGCGCCGCAGGCGCTGGCGCACGATCTTCTGCGGGCCGAGCACGTAGAACACGAACAGGCCGATGTAGGGCAGCGCCGCCAGCGACAGGATCCAGCTCAGCGTCGCCACCGGCTCGCGCTTCTGCAGCACGATGTAGCAGGCCAGCAGCAGCAGGTACGCCACATAGGCGGTCGCCAGGATCTGGGCCGCGTGCGGGGTGGCGGACACGCTGGTCCAGAGGCTGTGGAGGGTTTCGCGCATGCCGCGATTCTAGCCATGGCCGGCGTGCGGCGTGCGACGCGGACGACCGGCGTGCATCTGCATGAACGCCGCATCGCTGCATCTGCGACGTGGCCGCGCTAGCGTAGGCCGATGCCGACTCCGATCAAGGGCCGCGGTGCCACCAGCCACCTGCCCGGCCGCTTCGAAACCACCACTACCGATGCCGTCGACGACGGCTGGATGACCGAGGACGGCGAGGAATTCGTCGCGCCGCGGCTGCGCACCGACGTGCGCGTGGAAGTCGCGCGCAGCATCATCAGCCGCAACACCTCCCCGGACGTGGGCTTCGACCAGTCGGTGAACCCCTATCGCGGCTGCGAGCACGGCTGCTCGTACTGCTTCGCGCGGCCCACCCACGCCTACCTGAACCTGTCGCCGGGGCTGGATTTCGAGACGAAGATCTTCGCCAAGACCAACGCCGCCGAACAGCTGCGCAAGGAACTGGCCAAGCCCGGCTACGTGGTCAAGCCGATCGCCCTGGGCATCAACACCGACGCCTACCAGCCGATCGAGCGCAAGCTCGGCATCACCCGCCAGCTGATCGAGGTGATGCTGGAAACCCGCCATCCGTTCTCGCTGATCACCAAGAACGCGCTGGTCGAGCGCGACATCGACCTGCTGGCACCGCTGGCCGAACAGCGCCTGGTCAGCGTGCACTTCTCGGTGACCTCGCTGGACCCGCACCTGTCGGCGAAACTGGAACCGCGTGCCTCCGCGCCGCATGCGCGGCTGCGGGCGATGCGGCGCCTGCACGAGGCCGGGATCCCGGTCGGCGTGATGGTGGCGCCGGTGATTCCCTGGATCAACGACGCCGAGCTGGAAGCGGTGCTGGAAGCCGCGCGCGAGGCCGGCGCGCGCAGCGCCGGCTACGTGCTGCTGCGCCTGCCCTACGAGGTGGCGCCGCTGTTCCGCGACTGGCTGCAGGCGCACCACCCGCAGCGTGCCGAACACGTGATGAGCACCGTCCAGCAGCTGCGCGGCGGCAAGGACTACGACGGCCGGTTCGGCAAGCGCATGCGCGGCGAAGGCGTGTACGCGCAGCTGCTGTCGCGGCGCTTCGCGCTGGCCAGCAAGCGCCTGGGCTTCAACGCCTCGCGCGAGCAATGGCCATGGCTGGACTGCAGCCGCTTCGTGGCGCCGGTTCCGCCGCGCAAGCCATCGCCGCAGGGCGAGCTGTTCTCGTAGGTCGGGGCTGCGCCCCCTACGTTCTTCGCGTATCCGGCATGGCGCGTGTCGGGGGTGTAACTCCGACTTGTGAATATCCGACGGTGCTGGTCCCGTTCAGCCCTGCGCGTCGTGCTCGCGGTGGTAGCGGGTGGCTTCGGCCACTTCGTTGCGCGAGCCGAGGAACACCGGCACGCGCTGGTGCAGCTGGGCGGGCTGGATGTCGAGGATGCGCTGGCGGCCGTCGGTCGCCGCGCCGCCGGCCTGCTCGATCAGCAGGGCCATCGGATTGGCTTCGTACATCAGGCGCAGCTTGCCCGGCTTGGACGGATCCTTGCGGTCCCACGGGTAGATGAAGATGCCGCCGCGGGTGAGGATGCGGTGCACGTCGGCCACCATCGAGGCGATCCAGCGCATGTTGAAGTCCTTGCCGCGCACGCCTTCCCTGCCGGCCAGCAGGTCGGCCACGTAGCCCTGCATCGGCGCCTCCCAGTGGCGCTGGTTGGACATGTTGATGGCGAATTCCTTCGTGTCCGCCGGCACCTGCATGCCGCGCTGGGTCAGCACGAACTCGCCGGTCTCGCGGTCCAGGGTGAAGGCATGGGTGCCATGGCCGACGGTGAGCACCAGCATCGTGCTCGGCCCGTAGATGCAGTAGCCGGCCGCCACTTGCTGCACCCCCGGCTGCAGGAAGTGCTCGTCGCCGGGCTTGTCCACGCCGGCCGGCGCGCGCAGCACCGAGAAGATGGTGCCCACCGACACGTTCACGTCGATGTTGGAGCTGCCGTCCAGGGGATCGAACAGCAGCAGGAAATCGCCGTGCGGATATTCCGACGGCACCGGCTGACTATGGTCCATCTCCTCCGACGCGCAGGCGGCCAGGTGGCCGCCCCAGGCGTTGGCTTCGAGCAGGATCTCGTTGGAGATCACGTCCAGCTTCTTCTGCGCCTCGCCCTGCACGTTGCCGGTGCCGGCGTCGCCGAGCACGCCACCCAGCGCACCCTTGCTCACCGCGATCGAGATGCTGGTGCAGGCGCGCGCCACCACCGCCACCAGCTGGCGCAGGTCGGCGTTGATGCGGCCGGCGTGCTGTTCTTCGATCAGGAAGCGGGTCAGCGAGGTGCGGGACATGGACGATGGCTGCCTTCGGCAAAAGGGGCGCCATTGTCGCGGGTTGCCCGGTTTTTTGCGAACGCAGGACAGGGAATGTCCCGGCAAGGACAAGCGCAGGCGATTGTCGCCGGCGGTTGCAGGAGCGATGCCAGTCGCGAGGGGGCTTTCCTATCGAGTCCTGCGGATGTGCAGGCAGCTGCAGAAGGATCTGCGCGAAGGCCCCTCGCGACTGGCGTCGCTCCTACAGGAAACGTGCGGCAGCAAAAAGCCCGGGATCGCTCCCGGGCTTTCGCGCTCGCCTGCCGCCGGATCAGCCGCGGCTGACGTCGTAGATCGCCTTGGCGACGTAGTCCAGGTTCCTCTGGTTCAGCGCGGCCACGCAGATGCGGCCGGTGCCGACGGCATAGATGCCGTACTCGTCGCGCAGCCGGTCCACCTGTGCCTTGCTCAGGCCCGAGTAGGAGAACATGCCGGCCTGCTGCTGGATGAAGCCGAACTCCGGCGCGCCCAAGGCGGCCAGCTTCTGCACCAGGCCGGCGCGCAGGGCGTGGATGCGCTCGCGCATCCCGGTCAGCTCGGCGCCCCACATGCCGCGCAGCTCGGCGCTGCCCAGCACGCCGGCGACCAGCGCGGCGCCGTGGGTGGCGGGGCTGGAGTAGATGGTGCGGATGACGCGCTTGACCTGCGACTGCACGGCCTTGGTCGAGGTCGCGTCCGGGCCCACCACCGACAGCGCGCCGACGCGCTCGCCGTACAGCGAGAACGACTTGGAGTACGAGTTGGCGACGATGAAGCTGTCGATGCCGGCCTCGGCGATGATGCGCACGGCCTGGCCGTCGGTCTCGATGTCCTTGTCGAAGCCCTGGTAGGCCATGTCGAGGAACGGGAACAGCTGGCGCTCCTTCAGCAGCGCGGCGACCTGCTGCCACTGCGCGGTGTCCAGGTCGGCGCCGGTCGGGTTATGGCAGCAGGCGTGCAGCAGCACCACGGTGCCCGGCTGCAGCTTCTGCAGGTCGGCGATCATGCCGGCGAAATCCAGGCCGTGGCTGGCATTGTCGAAATAGGCGTACTCGACCACGTCGAAACCGGCGGCGCCGAACACGGCGCGGTGGTTTTCCCAGCTCGGGTTGCTGATGGCGACGGTGGCGTGCGGCAGCAGCTTCTTCAGCAGGTCCGCGCCCACGCGCAGCGCGCCGCTGCCGCCGATGGTCTGCGAGGTGGCGACGCGGCCGGCGGCGAGCAGGTCCGAACCTTCGCCGAACACCAGCTTCTGCGTGGCCTGGGTGTAGGCCGGCAGGCCGTCGATCGGCAGGTAGCCACGCGGCTTGGCCTCGGCGGCGAGCTGCTGCTCGACCAGCTGCACGGCGCGCAGCAGCGGGATGCGGCCGTCCTCGTCGTAATAGATGCCGACGCCAAGGTTGACCTTGGTCGGGCGCGGGTCGGCGTTGTAGGCCTCGGTCAGACCCAGGATCGGGTCGCCAGGCACCTGTTCCACGTTTGCAAAGAAGGACACGGCGGTACTCGTCACGGTGGCGGGAGGGGGAAGTTCGGGACGACCGCGCAGCGCGGTCAAACCGCCCCATCCTAACAGGGCGGGCGGCCGTTGGCGGCAGGGTTTCAGGCGGAACCACCGGTGCGCGACACAGCGCTCGCCGATGATCGGCGATGATGTCGGCATGAAGCGATGCGAGCGGTTTTTGCCGGTGATCGGGTGGGCGTTGGCGCTGCCGGCCGTGGCGCTGGCCGGCCCGACGCCCGCCACGCTGGACGCCGTGCAGGTGCAGGCGGCGCGGGTGCATGCCGTCGACGATTTCGACCTGCCCGCCTCGATGACCGTCATCGGCGTGGACGAGGATGGCGCTGGCCGCGGCGCGCTGGTGTCCGAAGCGCTGGGCGGCGTGCCCGGCCTGCTGGCGCGCGAGCGGCAGAACCTGGCGCAGGACACGCAGCTGTCGATCCGCGGCTTCGGCGCGCGCTCCACCTTCGGCGTGCGCGGCGTGCGGCTGCTGGCCGACGGCGTGCCGGCGACGATGCCCGACGGCCAGGGCCAGCTGTCGCATTTCAACCTGCTCGGCGCCGACCGCATCGAGGTGCTGCGCGGGCCGTTCTCGGCGCTGTACGGCAATTCCTCCGGCGGCGTGGTGCAGCTGTGGAGCGCCGACGGCCAGGCGGGCGATCCGTGGCGGCTGCGCACCACCATCGGCAGCGACAACAGCCGCAGCCTCGGCCTGCAGCTCAGGGGCCAGGCCGAGGCCATGCGCTACAACATCGCCGCCAATCATTACCGCACCGATGGCTGGCGCGAACACAGCGCGGCGCGGCGCGGATCGCTTAATGCGCGGCTGGGTTTCGATCCCGCGCCCGGGCAGCGGCTGGACCTGGTGGTCAACGTGCTCGACGCCCCGCACGCGCAGGACCCGCTGGGCCTGACCGCCGCGCAGGTGCGCGCCGATCCGCGCCAGGCTACCGCCGTCGCCACGCAGTACGACACGCGCAAGTCGGTGCGGCAGGCCCAGGCCGGCGCGGTCTACACGCTGGAGCAAGGGTCCCAGACCTGGCGGCTGATGGCCTATGCCGGGCAGCGCACGGTCGAGCAGTTCCTGGCGATCCCGCCGTCGGCGCAGGCCAGCCCGCTGCACTCGGGCGGCGTGGTCGACCTGGACGGCGGCTACGGCGGCGCGGATGCGCGCTGGGCCTGGCATGGCGCGCTGGCCGGCCGGCCACTGGAACTGGTGGTCGGCGCCAACGCCGACCGCCAGCGCCAGCACCGCACCGGCTACGAGAACTTCGTCGGCGATGCGCTGGGCATCAAGGGCCGGCTGCGCCGCGACCAGCGCGACCGCGTCGGCAACGTGGACCAGTTCGCGCAGGCCTGGTGGCGGATCGGCACGCGCTGGTCGGTCCTGGCCGGCGCGCGCCACAGCCAGGTGCGCTTCCGTTCCGACGACCGCTACGTCGCCGCCGGCAATCCCGACGACAGCGGCCGCCGCGATTACGCGGCCACCACGCCGGTGGCCGGGCTGGTGTTCCACGCCGGCGACGACCTGCGCCTGTATGCCTCGGCCGGGCGCGGCTTCGAGACACCGACCTTCAACGAGCTGGGCTACCGCGCCGATGGCGGCGCCGGACTGGCGCTGGACCTGTCCCCGGCCACCAGCCGCAACCATGAGCTTGGCGCCAAGTGGCGTACCCAGGCCGGCGCGCGGCTGGAACTTGCGCTGTTCCGCGCCGATACCGACGACGAACTGGCCGTGGCCGGCAACGTCGGCGGCCGCAGCAGCTACCGCAACATCGGCGCCACCCGCCGCCAGGGCCTGGAACTGGGCTGGCTGCAGCCCGTCGGCGAAACCCAGCAGCTGCAGCTGGCCTGGACCTGGCTGCAGGCCACGGTGCGCGAGGGCTACCTGACCTGCACCGGCCTGCCCGCGCCCTGCACCGTGCCGCGCAATCCGGTGCCGGCCGGCACCGCGCTGCCGGGCGTGCCGCGCCAGCAGCTGCATGCGCGCTGGCGCTGGCAGCCGGGGCCGTGGCAACTGGCGGTCGAAACCGTGGCCGCGAGCGCGACGCCCGCCACCGACCTGGGCGATGCGCGCGCGCCCGGCCACGCGCTGCTGAACCTGGAAGCGGCGCGGCAATGGCGGACTGCGCATGGCCCGCTGCGCCTGTTCGCGCGCGTGGACAACCTGCTGGACCGGCGCTACATCGGCTCGGTCATCGTCAACGACGGCAACCAGCGCTACTACGAGCCGGGACCGGATCGCGGCTGGACGTTGGGGGTGCAGTGGGAGTGGGGGCGGTCGGCATCGTTATCACGGTAGCCGTGGGGTCGGGTTGCCCGGCACAAAGCTTTGCCGGTACTTGATCAGCATCGTGTTTCAGTCGCAGGAGAACACTCCCTCCCTTTCGTGCGTAGTACGAAGGGGAGGGGGCTTTTGATCTTCGCGAGCAGCCCAAGGCACCCCCTCCCAACCTCCCCCTGCTCGCTTCGCGAGCAAGGGGAGGGGCAAGAGCTAAGGCATCATGCTGCTTAGGTGCCGGCAAAGCCCTATGCGGGGCAAGCCCTGCATCTACGTTGCGATGGTTCAGCCGGGCAACACCGCCGCTTCGCGTGCCAGCCGTTCGATGCCGGCCCAGTCGTGCGCCGCCAGCAGGTCGCGCGTGGTCAGCCACGAACCGCCCACGCACAGCACGTTGGGCAGGTGCAGGAACTGCGCGGCGGTGTGCGCGCCGATGCCGCCGGTCGGGCAGAAGCGCACGTCGCCGAACGGGCCGTTCCAGGCCGACAGCATCGCCGCGCCGCCGGCCTGCACCGCCGGGAAGAACTTGAACGTGTCCAGCCCCTGCTCCAGCCCGTGCATCAGTTCCGACGAGGTGGCCACGCCCGGCAGGAACGGCAGGTCGGTATCGCGCGCGGCGGCGTAGAGCCGGTCGGTGGCGCCCGGCGAGACCGCGAAGCGACCGCCGATGGCCTTCACCCGCTCCATCTGCCGCGCATCGAGCACGGTGCCGGCGCCGATCACCGCGTCGGGCACGGCTTCGACCATCGCCTTGATCGCTTCCATCGCGGTGGCGGTGCGCAGCGTCACCTCGATCACCGGCAGGCCGCCGCGGAACAGCGCCTGCGCCACCTGCACCGCGTCGTCGATGTCGTCGGGGGTGAACACCGGGATCACCGGCGCCAGCTTGAGGACAGCGCGCACGCGCGGATCAGCGCCGGACATCGAACCTTCCTTCGCCCACCAGGGCCATCACGTCGGCCACGCCGACCGGATTGAAATCGCCGGGAATGGAATGCTTCAAACAGCCCGCCGCCAGGCCGAAGCGGATCGTGGCGTCGGCGTCGAGGCCTTCGACCAGGCCATGCAGCACGCCGGCGGCGAAGGCATCGCCGCCGCCGATGCGGTCGACGATGCCGGTCAGCTCCTCGGCCGGCGCGACCGCGCGGATGCCGTCGCGGCCGAGCAGCATCGCGCCGAGCGAATGGTGGCCGACGCTGTGCGCCGTGCGCTGCGTGCAGGCCATGTACCGCAGGCGTGGAAAGGCCGCGAACGCCATCGCCGCCGCCGCATCCACGCGCGCCTGCGCGTCGGCCTGCGGGAATTCGCCGCCGAGCACCACGCCGATGTCGCGATGGTCGGCGAACACGATGTGCGCGCAGTCGAACAGGTCGCGGAGGATCGCCTGGGCGTCGCCGCCCCAGCGCTCCCACAGCTTCGGCCGGAAGTTGCCGTCGAAGGACACCTTGATGCCCATCGCGCAGGCGGTCCGCGCGGCGGCCAGTGTCGCCTGCGCCGCTTCGGCGCCGAGCGCGGGGCTCACCCCGGACAGATGCAGCCATTGCGCGCCTTGCAGCAGCGCCGGCCAGTCGTAGCCGTCGGCGCGCGCGCGGGCGAAGGCCGAGTCGGCGCGGTCGTAGACCACTTCGCTGGGCCGGTGGCCGGCGCCGGTGGTCAGGAAATACAGGCCCATGCGGCCCTCGCCGCGCCGCACCCGGCCGGTATCGACGCCATGCCGGCGCAGTTCGCCGGTCACCGCCGCGCCCAGCGGGTTGTCGGCGACCACGCCGACCATCGCCACGTCATGGCCGAAATGCGCCAGCGACACGCCGACATTGGCCTCGGCGCCGCCGCAGTAGACCTCCAGCGACGGGCTCTGCAGCAGCAGCTGGTGGCCGGGCGCGCCGAGCCGCAGCAGCAGCTCGCCGAAACAGACAACACGGGGGGAACTCATCGGAACTCCTGTCGCGTCCTACGCTCCGGAGAATGATGGCACGATAAATTGACTATCGGTGTCATATGGCTGGATTGTCCTCCTGTCCCTGCCGCCGGCGTCCGCGGAATGTCCCAAAGACAAAGGCTTGCGGCGGTTTCCTGCCCTGTTGCAGTGCAAGATGCTCCCTCCCGGTGCTCCTGCTACTTTCGGTTTTGACCAGCGGTGTCATAGGCCTTCGGCACTACAGAAATCGCCGCTTCGCATGTAAGCCTTTGGAGAGGGGGAAACGCATGTATCCACACAGCAAGTTCAGAAAGACACCGGTTACCTTGCTCGCGCTGTCGATCGGCCTGGCCCTGCAGGCCGGCGCCGCGGCGGCCCAGGACGCCGGCACCGCCGCGACCGAACTGGACACCGTGACCGTCACCGGCTACCGCGCCAGCGTCGAGAAGGCGCTGGACATCAAGCGCGGCGAGGCCGGCATGGTCGACGCCGTGGTCGCCGAGGACATCGGCAAGTTCCCGGACAGCAACCTGGCCGAATCGCTGCAGCGCATCCCCGGCGTGGTCATCACCCGCGACGGCGGCGAAGGCCGCCAGATCACCGTGCGCGGCCTCGGCCCGGACTTCACCCGCGTGCGCATCAACGGCATGGAAGCGCTGAGCACCGTCGGCAGCAGCGACGGCCAGGGCGGCACCAACCGCAGCCGCGGCTTCGACTTCAACGTGTTCGCCTCGGACCTGTTCACGCAGCTGGTCGCGCGCAAGACCGCCTCGGCCGACGTGGACGAAGGTTCGCTGGGCGCGACCGTCGACCTGCGCACCGCGCGCCCGTTCGACTACGACGGCTTCACCCTGGTGAGCAACGTGCAGGCCGCCTACAACGACGCCTCGCAGTCGGCCATGCCGCGCTTCGCCGGCCTGATCGCCAACAGCTGGGCCGACGGCAAGGTCGGCGCGCTGCTGTCGGTGGCGTACTCCGAGCGCAATACCGTGGAAGAAGGCACCGGCACCGTGCGCTGGTCTGGCGGCACCACCAATGGCGGTTTCAATCCGGATTCCGCGTTCAAGGATGCCCTGAGGTCCGACGTCTACGCGCCGCGCTTCCCGCGCTACACGCTGATGGAGCACGACCAGAAGCGCCTGGGCGTGACCGGCGCGCTGCAGTTCAAGCCCAGCGACCGCACCACCTTCAGCCTGGATGCGCTGTACTCGAAGATCGACGCCAAGCGCGACGAGAAGTACATCGAGGCCAACGGCCTGAGCAAGTCCGACGCGCTGGGCAAGAAGGAAATCCTGGTCAATGCCGGCGAGGTGCGCGACGGCGCGCTGGTCTATGCGCAGATGGACAACGTCGACATCCGCGCCGAGAACCGCCACGACGAGTGGAGCACGGATTTCTACCAGCTCAGCCTCGACGGCGAGCACAAGCTGACCGACAGCTTCACCATCACCGGCAAGGTCGGCACTTCCAAGTCCAAGCATGAGAACCCGGTCCAGGCGACCATCATGATGGACAAGCTGAACGTGCAGGGCTACAGCTACGACTACCGCGGCAGCATGACCAAGCCGGTGTTCGACTACGGTGTCAGCCCGACCGACCCGAACGGCTGGACGCTGTCCACCATCCGCCTGCGCCAGAACTACGTGAACAACGAGTTCCACAACGGCGACCTGAACTTCTCGTGGGTCATCGGCCCGTCGTTCACCTTGAGCGGCGGCGTGCAGGGCAAGAACTACAGCTTCGACTCGATGGAACGTCGCCGCACGGCCACCGAGACCGTGGTGCCGAACTTCGACACCGGCAACAAGATCGTCCCGGCCGACCTGACCGACCTGGCCAGCCTCAGCGGCCTGGCCGGTTCGCCGGGCAAGTGGGTGGTGCCGGACTTCGGTGCCATCGCCAACCTGTTCGGCATCTTCAGCAACGATGGCACCTTCGCGCTGAGCGACTACGCCGCCAGCATGCGCAGCGTCGAGGAACAGGACCGCAGCGGCTGGCTGATGGGCCAGTTCTCGACCGAGGTCGGCTCGATCCCGGTGTACGGCAACATCGGCGTGCGCTACGTGCGCACCAAGCAGAACTCCTCGGGCATCGCCACCGCCAGCGGCAAGCCGGTGTCGACCACGGTCAGCCGCGAGTACAACGACACCCTGCCATCGCTGAACCTGGTGGCCGAGATCACCCCGGACTTCCTGGTGCGCTTCGCCGCGGCCAAGGTGATGTCGCGTCCGGGCCTGGGCAGCCTGACCCCGGGCGTGACGGTCAACGTCAGCGGCAGCGCCAAGACGGTCAGCGGCGGCAACCCGTTCCTCGATCCGGTGCGCGCCAAGAGCTACGACCTGGGCCTGGAGTGGTACTTCGACGAAGGCGCCATGCTCGGCGCGACCCTGTTCTACAAGGACATCGGCAGCTTCATCCAGACCACCCGCGAAAGCCGCATCTACTCCGACAGCGGCCTGCCGGCCAGCCTGCTCGAAGGCACCACCGCCAGCGCCAGCGACGAGTTCGTGTTCACCGTGCCGATCAACACCCCGGGCGGCAAGCTGCAGGGCGTGGAGCTGAACTACGTGCAGCCGTTCACCTTCCTGCCGGGCAAGTGGAGCAACTTCGGCACGCAGCTGAACTACACCTACGTCGATTCGGACATCCAGTACCTGCTGTCCTCCGGCGCGGCCGCGCAGAAGGCGGCGATGACCGGCCAGTCCAAGAACTCGTGGAACGCCACGCTGTTCTATGAAGGCAAGGCCTTCTCGGGCCGCGTCTCGGCGACCAACCGCAACGACTACCTGATCCAGGTACCGGGCACCGAAGCCGGGTTCGACAGCGCCGGCCAGGGCGTGCACGGCCAGAGCGGCACCACCATCCTCGATGCGTCGATCCACTACCGCATCAGCGACCAGCTGGAGCTCAGCCTGGAAGGCGCCAACCTGACCAACGAGGCGCAGGAGTCCTGGGTGTCCAATCCGTCGGTGACGCTGCCGCTGGAATACAGCCAGACCGGGCGCACCTACACGCTGGGCCTGCGCTACAAGTTCTGATGCGGGACGACCTCCCGGCGCAATGCCGGGAGGGTTCCTGATGGTGCGACGCAGGATGTGATGGCGCGTCGGCGTCGCTAACTTGGCCCACCGCGTGCGGCGCCGGCAACCGCCCGCACGCTTCCAAGAGACGCACGATGTCACGACGTTCCGCCCGCCCGATGCTCCGTCCCCTGCTGCTGGCTTCCGCGCTGTCCGCCGCTCTCCCGGCGGCGGCGCAATCTTCCCCCGCGCAGCTGCTGTTCCGCGTCTCGGCCGACCAGGGCTTCGTCGCCGACCAGGCGCAGGGCGATGCCGTTCCCAACTTCCAGGACAAGGTGAGCCTGGTCGACGACGGCGCCCACGGCCGCGCGATCCGCTGGGAAGACGACGGCGTGCTGTCGTGGAACGCACCGGGCAACATCCGCACCGAACGCGGCACCCTGTCCTTCTTCTGGCGCCCGCGCTACGCGGTGGGCGAAGCGCCGTTCGTGATCTTCCGCGTCGGCTACGCCGACCACAGCAGCTGGGACATGACCTGGCTGCGCATCGACTGGAACGGCCACGGCTTCGACGCCTTCGTCACCGATGCCAACCTGGCGCGCACCCGCGTTTCCTTCCGGCTGGAGCACGATCCCTCGCCCGCGCAATGGCAGCACCTCGCCTTCGCCTGGGACGAGGACAAGGGCGTGCGCCTGTTCATCGACGGCCGCGAAGTGGCGCGCGCCGACGCCACCGGCGACTACGATGCCGCACTCGACCAGCTCGGCCTGGCCGGACGGGTGATGGCGCCGTACCAGGTGCAGAGCCGCTACAACTTCCTGCGCGGCAGCGACCTGGACGAGATCCGCGTCTACGACCGCATGCTCGATGCCGACAGCGTGGCCGCGCTGGCGCGCAACGCCGAGCCGAGCGCGGGCGGAACCGCGACCACCACGCAGCGTGCGTGGTGGCATCGCTACGGCTGGGACGGCGCGCCGCCGCCGGCGCTGGCCGCGGCGGTGACGACGATCCGCAAGATCGAGTTCGCCGACGCCAGGGACAAGAAGCAATGGATGTGGAAGGGCACCGACGGCATCGCCGAGACCACCTGGCCCGGCGTCTACAACCGCTCGCGCCTGCCCGGCCGCAACGACTACTTCCAGCTGCCGGACTGGAACACCTATGTCGAGGGCGGGCAGAACCTCGACCTGACCGTTCCCGACGGCGAGCGGATCAACCGCGTCGAGATCCGCGGCGCCGCGTTCGGCGAACTGCAGGGCAGTGCCGGCACCCTGTTCACCCGCCCGCGCGGCGTGGTGCGCAGCGTCGATGAATTCGCCACCCAGACCGGCGGCGCATTGCGCTTCGCCAACGCCGAGCAGGAAACGCCGATCCAGGAAATCTGGGGCTACCACGTCAGCGATGCCGCCGAGCCGCAGGGCACGGTCAAGCAGCGCTACGTCATCGACAGCAAGGTGCTGCCGGACTACACCAACGTCGCCGCGCTGCGCGACTACATCGACGGCCGCTTCGCGCCGGACGAGCGCAGCGTGGTGATGGCGCTGCCCAAGGGCGCTGGCTCGCGCACGCGCGCGGCCGATACGCTGCCGGCGCACCCGCAGCCCATCGTGCACGTGCTGGTGCCCTCCGGCGTCGGCGACGCGCCGGCGGCGCAGCCGCTGATCCGCAGCTGGGCCTACAGCTGGGAGAACATGCACGACGGCCTGGACGGCATCGCCATCGACCTGCCGGCGCTGGGCCTGCCGGCCACGCATGACGGCGCGGATGGCAAGGTCATCCCGCTGAACATCCGCATCAAGGACCCGCTCTGGCCGGCGCGCGACATGATCGACGTGTCGGTCTCGGTGAAGCCGGGGCAGAAACGCACGCTGTGGCTGGACCTGCGCGACCGCATCCTCACCGCCGACAGCCTGTGGATCGCCATCGCCGCGGCCGCGCCCGGCTTCAACGCCGCCTCGCTGGACGGCGCCGAGGTGCGGCTGGTGTTCAAGGACCGCAAGGAGGCGATGAAGGAACACGTCGCCGACCGCTTCAACCAGGTGCGCGACAACTGGGGCTTCCTGGTCGAGGAACACACCACCTCCAAGCGCCAGCGCCTGTACGCGCGCGTCTACGCCGACCTGAGCGACCTGCTGCGGGTGGACCCGGAGCACGAACTGGGCCGGCTGTACTGGAACTACATCAGCTACAACAGCCAGGGCCGGCCGCCGTTCGCGCAGCCGCAGCCGCCGAAGGGCGTGCCGCTGTGGGCGTTCCGGCAGGTGGAGGACCTCAAGCGCGTGCGCCGTTTCGTCGACTGGTGGATCGACAACCGCCAGGTCGAGTACGGCGATTTCGGCGGCGGCATCTCCGACGACACCGACCTCACCCAGCAATGGCCGGGACTGGCGCTGATGGGCGTGGAACCCGGGCGCCTCAATGCCTCGCTGACCGCGCTGTCCGACGCGGTGTACAGAAACGGCATGTTCTCCAACGGCCTGAGCACCATCGAGACCGACGAACTGCATTCCTACGAGGAAGGCATCAACGCCAACAGCGCGATGCTCTACCTCAACTGGGGCGACCCGTTGACCGTCGAGCGCCTGATGGAGACGGTCAAGGCCTTCGACGAACGCCTCATCCTGCGCAACCCGCAGGGGCAACTGCTGTTCTCCAGCAACTGGTTCGGCGGCAACAAGGTCTACCGCGATCCGAACTGGCAATGGCAGAAGCCGTATTCGTTCCCGGTGCTGCATCCGGCGTTCCTGATGGGTGAATACAACGCCGATCCGACCGGCCGCAAGCTGGTCACCGGTCTGGCCGATGGCTACCTCGCTCACGGCTATACCGACGACAAGGGCCGCTGGGCGCTGCCGAACGAAATCAACTGGGCCACCGGGCAGACCCGTGGCGGCGAGTTGAACCAGGGTTCGGGCGGCGGCGACGTCATGCACACGTTCTGGGCAGCCTGGCGCTGGAGCGGCGACGACAAGTACCTGCAGGCGCTGGATTACCGCGTGGCGCGCGGCGGCCCGAACGCGCTGTCCAACCTCGGCGAGAACTTCATCGACGTGCTCGGCCGCCAGCAGGACTGGGGCAAGCAACTGCTCGCCGATGCCGACAAGGGCGATGCCGGGTTCGCCGCCGTCACCGCATGGCAGCTGACCGGCGACAGGAAGTACCTGGAAACCCTGCATGCCGAGGGCATCCAGGCCAAGGCGCAGCGCGAGTACATGAACACCGAGGGCCACTGGTGGAGCGACCGCGTCGAGGCGCCCAGCGAGTTCCTGCAACGGCTGCGCCTGGGCGGCATCGCGCTCAAGCGCAACCAGAGCTTCCCCGGGCACACGGTGAGCTGGCGCTTTGACCAACCCGACGCTGCCGAGCAGGTGGCGCTGCTGGTGCACGCACCCTCGCGCGAGCGGTTCAAGGTCATCGGCTGGAACATGGGCGACAAGACGGCGGAGGCGACGATGACCGGCTGGAACATCGCCGCCGGCACCTGGCGCGTCACCAGCGGCATCGACCGCGATGGCGACGACGTCATCGACGGCAAGGCGCAGGTGCGCGAGGTGAAGCTGGAGCGCAGCGTCGGCACGCCGTTGCGTTTCCTGCCGAAGCAGGCGCAAGTGTTCGAGTTCGAGTTGGTCGAGGCCGGCACGCCGGTGGAAACCCGTGCCGACCTCGGCATCGGCCGTGGCGACCTGGAGGTCGTGGACGGGCGCGTGCGGCTGACCGTACACAGCCTCGGCCATGTCGCCACCCAGCCCGGCTACGCGCTGATCGAGGATGCGCGCGGCCGCGAAGTGGCGCGTGCCGCCATCCCCGCGCTGGAAGCGCCGCTGGACCTGCGGCCGCGCACGGTGGCACTGGACCTGGCGTTGCCGGCCGGCTTCGACCGCAGCGGCGCCAGCGTGCGTGTCGGGCAGGAGGGCGATGCGGAAGAGGTGACCCGGTCGAACAACCGCCTGCCGCTGCGTTGAGCTGCACTTCCTTCTCCCTTCTCCCTCCGGGAGAAGGTGCCCCGAAGGGGGGATGAGGGCCGGACGAAGGCGGTAATGTCCGAGCCATGGGGACTGCATTGCCCCTTACCCCAGTCCCCGCTCCACGCCCAGGCCTGGCGGCGCGCGTGCCTTCTCACCCCGAAGGGAAAGGAGCTCCGCTCACGACGCCGGTGCGTCGGTCTGCATGTCCCGGCTGTCGCGCAGGTACCAGCCGGCATGTTCCGGGTCGGGGGTGAATACCGTGCAGTGTTCCATCGGGCGCCGGTAGACGTGCACCGAGACCGCGATCTCGGCGTCGCTGGCGTTGCACAGCACGTGGAACTCGTCCGGCGGAATCAGGTTGCCGGCGCTGCCGCGTTCGCCGGTCAGCGTCGGCAACGGCTGGAAGCGGGCAGCGTCGCCACGGGTCTCCAGCAGCCGGTAGGGCGTGATGCGCAGTGCGCCGCGCCATACCCCTTCCACGCACCACAGGCCGTCGTGGTCGTGCAGCGGCGTGCCCTGCCCCGGGCCCCAGGTCATGGCGATGATGCTGTAGCCATGACGCGCGCTGCGGTACAGCTCGCGGCGCGCGTAGTGGTCGGTGATCGGCTCGTGCACGCAGTCCGGCAGCACGATCGCCGGATCGGCGATGGCCCGCAGCAGCACCTGCTCGACCCGCGCCACCACCGTGGCGGTGTCGGGGGCGAGGACTGCCGCATCAAGGGCTTCGAGCAGCCGGTCGCGGCCGGTGAAGCCGGGAAAACGGGTTGCATCTGAAATCATGCCGCCAGTCTAGGGCAATCCGGTGAACATTCCGTTCGCCGCGCCACATGGCCCGATGGCATGTCCGGCTCATGAGGTGATGTGCCGCATGAACGGCACTGGCCCATACAGTCGGTGCTCGTCGCTGCGCAGTTCGTCCCGCAGCCGACTGTCGTCGTCGCCGACCAAAGCCCGTAGGTCGGGAACGTAACTCCGACCTGCATCCTGCTTCAGGACGTGCCGCGCTGCACGAACGGCACTTGTCCGTACAGCCGGCGCTCGCCGCCGCGGGGGTCGTCCTGCAGCCGGCTGTCGTCGTCGAACACCAGGGTCTGCCGGCGTTGCAGCGAATATGGCTCCCAGCGCGGCAGTCCGCCGTGGTTGGGATCGCCGTGGCGGGCGAAGGCCAGCAGCGCGTCGCTCATCGTGTCGGCCATGCGCGTGGCCGATGCGGTGGTGCCGGTACGCGAACCGGGCTGCCGCGTGTTGTGGAACACCAGCGGGATGTCCAGCGTATGGAAGGCGCGCAGCCGTTCCGCTTCGCCGCCGCGGTCGTACCAGTCCAGCTGGTAGGCCCAGGTCGGCGCGCCCTGCCGCGCGCGGGCTTCCAGTTCCTCGACCGCGCCGCGCCACGAGCGCCCGGCCGTGGTCGCCGCGAAGAACACCTCCGACGGCGTGTAGTGCGGATACATCTGCCGGTATGCGGCGATCACCACCGACGGCAGCAGGTCCACGAACTGTTCCCGCTCCAGCTTCGCCGGCAGTTCGTCCCAGCCCAGCGCGAAGTTGCGCGCGTCGTGGCCGAGGAAGGCACGGGTCTCGTCATGGGTATTGCCGATGACCATGGGGATGCCGGCCGACTGCGTGGGCGCCTGCGGCCAGAATGGGTGCACCGGCAGGTGGCGCGCATCCAGCACCGGGCCGAAATAGAGGCCGGTGTCCTCGACCCACGAGGGATCGCGCAGCTTCGCCGCTTCCAGCAGCTTCTCCATCGGCAGCGTGCGCAGCGCCTGCGGGTCGCGCAGGTGGAAGTGGTCCAGCACCCGCCGCGCGCGCTGCGTGGCCGCGCGCGGCCCGGCGGCGGTGACCTGCTGGCCGCTCATCGTCCAGGCGCGATGGAACAGGCCGCGCGCCGCGGGCATCGCCATCAGCGTGGCGATCTTGGCGCCGCCGCCGGACTGGCCGAACACGGTGACGTTGCCGGCGTCGCCGCCGAACTCGGCCGCGTGCTGGCGCACCCAGTGCAGCGCCTGGACCAGGTCGAGCTGGCCGGCATTGCCCGAATCGGCGAACGCGTCGCCGCCGAGGCCGGCCAGGTACAGGTAGCCGAACAGGTTGAGCCGGTGGTTGACGGTGACCACGACGACGTCGCCGCGCCGGCACAGGTTGCCGCCGTCGTACAGTGGGTCGCTGCCCGAACCGTTGTTGTAGGCGCCGCCGTGGACGTAGACCAGCACCGAGCGCCGGCCGCCATCGCGCAGGGCCGGCGTCCACACGTTGAGGTAGAGGCAGTCCTCGCTGCCCGGTCCCTCGCCGCTGGTCTGCGGTGCCGCCGGTCCGCAGGCCAGCGCGTCGCGCACGCCCCGCCACGGCGTCTCCAGCGCCGCCTGCTGGAAGCGCCGCGGTGCGGTATCGGCGCCATAGGGAAGGCCGCGGAAGACATGGATGCCCTGCTCGGTCTGCCCGGCGACGCGGCCGCCGCGCACGCGGGCGATCGGGCTGGCCTGCGCGCGTGCGGCGGCAGCCGGCAGGGCGGCGGCCAGGGTGGCGCCGAGCGAACTCAACGCGCCGGCGCGCAGGAACTGGCGGCGCTGTGCATCGTCGGGCGTGGCGGTCATGGCGCGGTTTCCGTCGGCTGCGAGGCGATCCAGTCCAGCGCCAGCCGCGGCCAGGCGGCGGTGGTCAGGCCGGCGTTGCCGCGCGTGCCGAAACCGTGCCCGCCCCGCGGGAAGACATGCAGTTCGGTCGGCACGCCGGCCTGCCGTAGTCCGTCGTAGAGGCCCAGGCTGTTGCCGACCGGCACCGCCGCGTCGTCGCCGGCATGTACCAGGAAGGTCGGCGGCGTGTCGGCGCGGACCTGGTGCTGCATCGAATAGCGCCGTTGCAGCAGCGGGTCCGGCGCCGCGCCGAGCAGGCGCTCGCGCGAACCGGGATGCGCGTCCGCGCCGGCCATGTCGATCACCGGGTAGATCAGCAGCTGGAAATCCGGACGCGCGCTGACGCGGTCGATGGCGTCGGTGGCCGGATACGCCGGTCGATCGAAGCCGGTGCCCAGCCGTGCGGCCAGGTGCCCGCCGGCGGAGAAGCCGATCACGCCGATGCGGTGCGGATCCAGCCGCCACTCGCCGGCATGGGCGCGGATCAGGCGCATCGCCCGCTGTGCGTCGGCCAGCGCGGCGTCGCGATCCTCGCGGCCTTCGCCCGGCAGGCGGTAGCGCAGCACGAACAGGGTGAGGCCGCCCTGCTCGACGAAGGCCGGCACCAGCGCCGAGCCCTCCTTGTCCAGCACCACGCGCTGGTAGCCGCCGCCGGGCGCGACCAGCAGCGCGGTGCCGTTGGGCCGGGCCGGCCGGTACACGACCAGCCAGGGCTCGCTGACGTGGGTGACGTAGCGGTCCGGCAACGCCGGGTCGGCGCTGCGCTCGACGATCCGCGGCGCTTCCGGCAGTGCTTTGTCCCCCGGTGCCAATCCGGCCGGCCACAGCGCGATCCGCTGCGCCGAGCCCGGTGCCGGTTCGCCGTCGTCGCTGGCCCGCGCGTGGCCGGAGGCAATCCCGGAAATGGCGATGAAAGCCATGATCAGCAAGGGTTTGCGGATACTGGGAAGGAACATGGAGGTCCTCGCGATGCGGCGTCCAGGTGGCGGTGATGCGTTGCGTATTGCCATATGACACCGGTTTACCATATACAGCACCCATAGCACTGTCGATGGGCGGTGCAGCAACGCCACCAGGAGAGCCACTTGAGCAACGATCAAGGCCGACAGGACCCGTCCGCCGCCGCGCTGGACGACATCGCCCGCTACTTCGTGGAGGCGCGTCGCGCGGGGCGTTCGCTCGCGGATTTCCCGGGTGCGATCCCTGGTGACCTGGTGACCGCCTATCAGGTGCAGGACCTGGCCATCGGCCGCTGGGACGATGGCGTGGTCGGCTGGAAGGTCGGCTACATCGCCGCCGAGCGCCGAGACGCGTCCGGGGACGAGCGCCTGCTGGGCCCGGTGTTCTCGCGCCAGCTCTGGAATGCCACCGGTAGCATCGTGGATATCCCGGTGTTTTCCGGTGCCGGCGGTTTCGCCGCGGTGGAGGCCGAATACGTGCTGCAGCTCGAGGCCGACGCCCCCGCCGACAAGCTCGACTGGACGCCGGACGAAGCTGCCGCCCTGCCCGCGCGCCTGTTCACCGGCGTGGAGGTGGCCAGCAGCCCGCTGGCGACGATCAACGTGCTGGGGCCGCGGGTGGTCGTCTCGGACTTCGGCAACAACAATGGCCTGGTGCTGGGCACCGAAATCGCCGATTGGACGCGGCTGGACGAAGCGCGACTGCTGGCGCGCACCGAGATCGACGGTAACGTGGTCGGCATCGGCGGCGCCAACAACCTGCCCGGCGGCCTGCGCGCCGCCTATGCTTTCGCGCTGGCGCGTTCGGCGCGCCGTGGCCGGCCGCTGCGCCGTGGCGACCTGATCGCCACCGGCAATGCCACCGGCATCCACGACATCGCGGTCGGCCAGCAGGCCGTGATCCGCTTCGAGGGTTACGGCGAGATTTCCTGCAAGGCTGTGGCCGCCGGCTGACCGGCGCGCACGGTGGGTATGCGTGGAGGGGGTTCGATGATCAATCGCAGAGGTTTCCTTGCCACCGGCCTGGGCGCGCTTGCCGCGCCGGCGCTGGTGGCCTGTTCGGGCAGCGGCCGCCAGGCCGGCGGCGACGGACGCGTGCTCACCGCCACCGACGTCCACGTGGCCGACTACCCGACGGTCACCGCGGTCAAGTGGATCGGGGAAATGCTCGAACGCGAGACCGGCGGCCGGCTGCGGCTGGCGCAGTACCACTCCGGCCAGCTCGGCCGCGAGTCGGAGGCGATCGACATGGCGCGCTTCGGCGCCATCGACATCACCCGCGTCTATTCCGGCGCGCTGAACAACGCTTTCCCGCTGACCCAGGCGCTGTGCCTGCCCTACGTGTTCGATTCGGTCGCGCACATGCGCCGCGCGCTGGACGGCGGCGTCGCCGACGTGGTGCTGGCCGGCTTCGAGAGCCGCGAGCTGGTCGGCCTGGCGATCTACGACTCGGGCGCGCGCTGCTTCTACAACACCAAGCACCCGATCGTGGAGCCGCACGACCTGCACGGCCTGAAGCTGCGCGTGGCCAGCTCGGACATCTTCCTGCAGCTGATGCGCCTGTTCGGCGCCAACCCGACGCCGATGTCGCTGGGCGACACGTTCTCCGGCATGGAGACGCACATGATCGACGGCGCCGAGAACAACATGCGCAGCTTCCATTCCAGCCGCCATTTCGAGGCCGCGCGCTACTGGTCGGAAAGCCAGCATTCGTACGCGCCGGACGTGCTGCTGATGTCGCGGCGCAGCTTCGACGCGCTTTCGCCCGGCGACCGCCGCCTGCTGCTGGACCTGGCGCGGCAGTCGGTGCAGGTGATGCGCACCGAGTGGGACGCCTCCGAGGACAAGGCCCGCCAGGCGGTGCTGGCGCATGGGGTGAAGGCCAACGCGGTGGACATCGCCGCGTTCCGCGATGCCGCCGCGCCGCTGCTGCGCGACTACCTGCGCCAGCCGGACATCGCCGCCCTGCACCGCCACATCCGCGATTTCGCCTGAGGCCTCGCCGCGATGACCGAATCCAACCCCCGCAACACCCCGGCCGGCCTGCAGCGCATGCTGGAAGCGCTGGCCAGCGCCGTCATCCATGTCGCCGTCGTCGCCCTGCTCGGGCTGGTGGTGGTGCAGGGCTGGCAGGTGTTCGCCCGCTACGTCATCAACGATTCGCCGAGCTGGACCGAGCCGGTCACCCTGCTGCTGCTGAGCACTGCGATGAGCATGGGCGCGGCCGCCGGCGTGCACACCAACCACCATTTCGGCTTCTTCCTGCTGGCCGACCATCTCAACCCGCTGGCCCGGCGCGCGGTCGACGCGGTGGTGCCGCTGGTGGTGACCGCCATCGGCGCGGTCATCGCCTGGTGGGGCTGGGCGCTGTGGATCGACGGGCTGCACATCAAGGCCGCCGGCGCCAACCTGCCGCAGAGCGTGAACTACCTGCCGCTGGGCATCGGCGGCGCGCTGATGGCGGTGTTTGCGTTGAACCGGCTGCTGCTGGTGCTGCGCCCGGCCGCCCCCGAAGGAGACCGCTGAACCATGGGCATCGCAATCCTGTTCGCCGTGTTCGGCGTGCTGCTGCTGATCGGCGTGCCGGTCGCCTACGCGCTGGCGGCCGCCGCGCTGGCCACCCTGCTCTACCTCGACCTGCCCAGCGTGGTGCTGGTGCAGCAGCTCTCGGCCGGCACCGGCTCGGCCTCGCTGATCGCCATTCCGCTGTTCATCTTCGCCGGCGAGATCATGATGCGCGGCGGCATCTCCGAGCGCCTGATCGCGCTGGCCGCCTCGCTGGTCGGGCGCCTGCGCGGCGGCCTCGGCCAGGTGTCGATCCTGTCCTCGCTGTTCTTCGGCGGCGTCTCCGGCTCGGCGATTGCCGATGTCTCGGCGGTCGGCGGCACGATGATCCCGCAGATGGTCCAGCGCGGCTACGACCGCGATTTCGCGGTCAACGTCAGCATCACCGCGGCGCTGGTGGCGCTGCTGGTGCCGCCCTCGCACAACCTGATCCTGTTCTCGGCGGCGGCCGGTGGTGGGCTGTCCATCGCCGATCTGTTCGCCGCCGGCGTGGTGCCGGCGCTGCTGATGACCGTGGTGCTGATGGTCACCGGCTACAGCGTGGCGCGGCGCCGCGGCTATGGCGTGGAAGCCTTCCCGGGCCTGCGCGCGGTGTTGCTGCGGCTCATCGCCGCCCTGCCCGGCCTGGGCCTGGTGGCGCTGATCTTCGTCGGCATCCGCGCCGGCATCTTCACCGCGGTCGAGTCGGCGGCCATCGCCGTGGTCTACGCGCTGCTGGTCACCACCGTGCTGTACCGGCAGCTGCGCTGGCGCGCGTTCCTGGACACGGTGGTCCATGCCGCGCGCAGTACCGGCGTGATCCTGTTCGTGATCGCCACCGCGGCGGTGTTCGGCTGGCTGCTGGCCTACCTGCAGGTGCCGTCGGCGGCGGTGGCGTTCCTGCAGTCGTTCGCGCACAGCAAGTTCATGGTGCTGCTGATGATCGTGGTGATGCTGCTGCTGCTGGGCACCTTCATGGACCTGGCGCCGATGATCCTGATCTGCACGCCGATCTTCCTGCCGGTGGCCAGGGCCTACGGCATCGACCCGATCCATTTCGGCCTGGTGCTGGTGCTGACCGGCGGCCTGGGCCTGGTGACGCCGCCGGTGGGCTCGGTGCTGTTCATCGGCACGGCCATCGGCAAGATCAGCGTCGGCCAGAGCATGAGGACGATCTGGCCGTTCTGGCTGGCCGGGCTGGGCGTGCTGCTGGTGGTGACGTTCTTCCCGCAGCTGTCGCTGTGGCTGCCGGCGCTGCTGCGCGGCTGAATGCCGATGCCGGGTTGGAAGGACGATGGCGTCTGGCCGTTGATTCCTTCTCCCCTTGGAGACCGGCCGGCAGGATGATCGTCGGCTGCACGGCGAAGCCGCCCGCAGGGTGAGGCACGGGGAGGTAGCGGATGCAGTGCCTCGAAGGGGCGGATGAAGGCAGAGTGTTGCTGCTGGACCGCTAACCGGCGTGCCCCTCCAGCCGTCTCCGCCGAAGGCGGCCGTGAACCGATCAGGCCACCGCCGGCCGTTGCGATGTTTCCGGCCCGGAGCGGCATCTCGGGCTAACATCGCAGACTGGCATGGGCTCCCCGCCCTGCCGCCGTGCCACCCACATCGCCGCGCCTGCGTCTGGCGCGGCTCCGCCAGAACCCGTTCCGCTGGATGGTTTGCAAGGACATGTCATTGCGCAAGAAGGCCGATTCCGACGCCACAACCCGGCCGCTGGGCAGGGCCGCGACCATCAACGACATCGCGCGCCTGTCCGGTGTCTCAAAGAAGACGGTGTCGCGGATCATCAACAACTCGCCGCTGGTGCGCAAAGACACCCGCGAGAAGGTCGAGGCCCTGATGCGCGAGGTGGGTTACGCGCCCGACCCGCTGGCGCGCGGCCTGGCGTTCCGGCGCTCGTTCCTGATCGGCATGGTCTACGACAACCCCACCGCGCAGTACGTGGTGGACATGCAGTACGGCGCGCTCGACGCGCTGCGCGGCTCCAGCTTCGAGCTGGTGGTGCACCCCTGCGACACGCGCAGCCCCGGCTACATCGAGGGCGTGAAGCGCTTCGTGCAGCAGCAGAAGCTGCATGGCGTGATCCTGGTGCCGCGCGCCTCCGAGGACCAGGCGCTGGCCGACATGCTGGAGGAGATCGGCTGCCGCTACACCCGCATCGCCTCGCTGCCGCTGGACGACACCTCGCAGATGGTGATCACCCACGACCGCGACGGCGCCGCCGAGGCCGCCGACTACCTGCTCTCGCTCGGCCACCGCGACATCGCCCTGATCACCGGCCCGTCGGCCTACCGCTCGGCGCACGAGCGCACCGCCGGCTTCATCGACGCGCTGGAACGGCGCGGCATCGAGCTGCCGCCGGCGCGCATCATCGAGGCCGGCTACACCTTCGAGTCCGGCGTGGCCGCGGCGGAGAAGCTGCTGCTCGGCAAGCAGCGCCCGACCGCGATCTTCACCGGCAACGACGAGATGGCCGCCGGCGTCTACAAGGTCGCCATGCGCGCCGGCATCAACATCCCGCGCGAACTGTCGGTGGTCGGCTACGACGACAGCCCGCTGGCCTCGCGGCTGTGGCCCTCGCTGACCTCGGTACGGCGCAATACCCGTGACACCGGGCGCACCGCCGCGGCGATGCTGATCCAGCCCGATGGGCAGGCCGCGCTGCAGATCGCCAGCGTGCGCCCGCACCTGATCGTGCGCGATTCCTGCCAGCCGCCGTTGGATTGACCCCCAAACGCTTGTCCCGAAAGGGAAATCCCGTATCCCGCGCTGCGGAATGACACCGGTTTCCCAATTGGCTATGATGGCCCCGCACCGCATCGCGCGGGGTCCGTCCATGACGGGACCACGCCACGGCCGGCCGCACCGCCCCACCGGGCAAGGCGCGGCGCCGCAACCCACCCCCGTATCACCGCTCAGGGAGAGGAACACCATGACGAATCCGTTCAGCCTCGAAGGCAAGGTCGCGCTGGTAACCGGTGCCAATACCGGCCTGGGCCAAGGCATCGCGCTGGCGCTGGCCGCCGCCGGTGCCGACATCGCCGGCGCCGGCATCGTCCCGGCCGAGGAAACCGCCGGAAAGGTGCGCGCGCTGGGCCGCCGCTTCCTCAACATCGAGGCCAACCTGATCAGCATCGAGCCGGTCGAGCGGGTGGTGCGCGAAACCGTCGAAGGGCTCGGCGGGCTGGACATCCTGGTCAACAACGCCGGCCTGATCCGCCGCGCCGACGCGGTGGAGTTCAGTGAGAAGGACTGGGACGACGTGATGAACGTCAACATCAAGTCCGCCTTCTTCATGTGCCAGGCCGCCGGCAGGCACTTCATCGCCCAGGGCCGCGGCAAGATCATCAACATCGCCTCGATGCTGTCCTTCCAGGGCGGCATCCGCGTGCCGTCCTACACCGCCTCCAAGAGCGGCATCGCCGGCATCACCCGGCTGCTGGCCAACGAGTGGGCGCAGCAGGGCGTGACCGTCAACGCCATCGCCCCGGGCTACATGGCCACCGACAACACCGCGCAGCTGCGCGCCGACGAGGACCGCAGCAAGGCGATCCTGGACCGCATCCCGGCCGGGCGCTGGGGCAGGCCGGAGGACCTGGGCGGCACCGCCGTGTTCCTAGCCTCCAGCGCCTCGGACTACGTCAACGGCGCGGTCATCCCGGTCGACGGCGGCTGGCTGGCGCGCTGATCCCTTTCCCCCATCGAACAGAGAGTCACACAATGAAGATCGCCTTGATGCAGGAGTTCAGCCAGGCCGCCAAGAACCCGGTGGTGCTGGAACAGCTCAACACCGTCGCCGCCGCGCAGGGCCACGAGGTGTTCAACGTCGGCATGGACGGCGACAACGACCACCGCCTGACCTACATCCACCTGGGCATCTGCGCCGCGCTGCTGCTCAACGCGAAGGCGGTGGACTTCGTCGTGGCCGGCTGCGGTACCGGGCAGGGCGCGCTGATGTCGCTCAACGCATGGCCGGGCGTGTACTGCGGCTACTGCATCGAGCCGACCGACGCCTTCCTGTTCGCCCAGGTCAACAACGGCAACGCGCTGTCGCTGCCGTTCGCCAAGGGCTACGGCTGGGGCGCGGAGATCAACATCCGCTACATCTTCGAGAAGGCCTTCGCCGGCGAGCGCGGCCAGGGCTACCCGGCCGAGCGCCGCGAATCGCAGATGACCAACGCCGGCATCCTGGCGCAGGTGAAGCAGGGCGCCTCGAAGGAGTTCATCGCCGGCCTGAAGTCCATCGACCCGGAACTGGTGAAGCAGGCCGTCGGCGGCGCGCGCTTCCAGAAGGCGTTCTTCGACAACGCGCAGGACGCGGACATCGTGGCCTACGTGAAGGGCGTGCTGGGCCAGTAAGGGCAGGGCGCGGCCACCGTGGACAAGGGCGCCCACGGGCGCCCTTGTCGTTTCCGGGCCAAGGTCGCCGCCGGTGCCCCGGCCGCACCCGGCTGGTAGCATGTCCACCCCCGAAATCCAGGCGCCGTCACCCATGGCCGACTCCAAGAACCCGTCCGTCACCCAGGCCCAGGCCGAGGAAGCCGTGCGCACGCTGCTGCGTTGGGCCGGCGAAGATCCCGCCCGCGAGGGCCTGCTGGACACCCCGCGGCGGGTGGCCGAGGCCTATGGCGACTGGTTCAAGGGCTACCAGGAAGATCCGCGCGACTACCTGGCGCGCACCTTCGAGGAAGTGGCCGGCTACGACGAGATGATCGTGCTGCGCGACATCGAGTACGAAAGCCACTGCGAGCACCACATGGCGCCGATCATCGGCCGCGTGCACGTGGGCTACGTGCCCGATGGCCGCGTGGTGGGCATCTCCAAGCTGGCGCGGGTGGTCGAGGCCTATGCGCGCCGCTTCCAGGTACAGGAGAAGATGACCGCGCAGATCGCCGACGTCATCCAGGACGTGCTGCAGCCGCTGGGCGTGGGCGTGGTGGTGGAAGGCTCGCACGAGTGCATGACCACCCGCGGCATCCACAAGCGCGGCGTCAGCATGGTCACCTCGCGCATGCGCGGCAGTTTCCACGACGACGCCCGCACCCGCGCCGAGTTCCTGCGCTTCATCGAAGTGGGCCAGGCGCGCCGCTGAGTTGCTCCGCTTCTAGCCCCGCTCCCTTCGGGGCGAAACCGCACAGCTTGCGCGCCACCGGCGCGCGTGCGGTTGAGCGCCCACGCTGCTGGCGTGGGCCGGGGCGCGGAGCGGGGGTTGGGGTGAGGGGCGAACGAAGTCAGCGATACCTGGTTTCCAGTATCCGTCACACTCTCCGACGACGTTCAAAAACCACGGAAGAACCCCATGCACTACGTCGAACTGATCGCAATGCTGGTCATCGTGCAGTACCTGTTCTTCGGCGCCATGGTCGGCCGTGCCCGCGGCCGCTACGGGGTGAAAGCGCCGGCGGTGATCGGCCACGAGGGCTTCGAGCGCGCCTACCGGGTGCAGATGAACACCCTGGAGCTGATGGTCGCGCTGCTGCCAGCACTGTTCGTCGCCGCCCGTTTCTGGCCGGCCGCCTGGGTGGCCGGCATCGGTGCGGTGTACCTGGTCGGCCGTTTCATCTACTGGCGCGCCTACGTGAGCGCGCCGTCCAGCCGCGCGCTGGGCTTCGCGCTGTCGATGCTGCCGGTGATAGCGCTGGTGGTAATGGCGCTGGCCGGCGCGTTGCTGCGCTAGGGCAGCGTGCTGGCCACGGCGAGCCTGCATTGCCCGACATCACGGATCCGTTCCATGATGGACACATCGACGACAGGAGGTTGCGATGAAACAGCGTTCGTTGTTCCGCCGCCATTGGCCATGGCTGGCGTTGCTGCTGGTGGCCGGTCTCTGGGAAATCCGGGCCGACCTGCTGGACGTGCATGAGGCCGCCGCGCACCGGCTGGCCCAGCTCGACGCCGAGCACTAGCGCGAACCGGGCCGGCACGGCGGAAAACAAAGGGAGCCTCGTGGCTCCCTTTGTCGTTGCCGGCGATGCCTGGCGAGTCGGTTCCCGCCTGCGGTGCACTCAGCGCGCCGAGTAGCCGCCGTCCACCAGGTGGTAGCTGCCGGTGATGAACGAGGCCTGGTCCGAGAGCAGGAAGCAGGTCAACGCCGCCACTTCCTCGGCGGTGCCCAGGCGCCCGGCCGGATGCAGCGCGACCAGGCCGTCGTAGGTCGTGCGGTCCATGCCGGCCAGCAGCGGCGTGTCGATGAAGCCCGGCCCGACCGCATTGATGCGCAGCCCGCGCGCCGAGTACTCCAGCGCCGCGGTCTTGGTCATGCCGACCAGCGCGTGCTTGGCGGCCACGTAGGCGGTCGAGCCGGCCCAGCCGTTGCTGCCGAGGATCGAGGCCATGTTGACGATGGCGCCGCCACGACCGCCGGCAAGCATCGCGTCGATCTCGTACTTCATCGAATAGAACACGCCGTGCAGGTTGACGCCGAGCACGCGGTGCCATTCCTCCAGCGGATAGTCGGCGGTCGCTGCGCTGGCGCCGCCGATGCCGGCATTGTTGACCGCCAGGTGCAGGCCGCCGTATTCGGCCACGGTGGCCTCCACCAGCTGGCGCACCGCGTCGGGGTCGCTGACGTCGAGCTGTCGTGCACGGGCCTGCGGGCCGATGCTCGAAGCCGCCCGCTCGGCGGCGCTGCGGTCGAGGTCGGCGACGACGACCTGCGCGCCGCCAGCGGCCAGCTGCCGCGCGACGGCCTCGCCGATGCCCGAGGCGGCGCCGGTGACCAGGGCGACCTTGCCGGAAAAATCCAGTTGCATGGTGGGTCTCCAGGGCGGCGAGGGAGAGCCGCCATGGTGACCATCATCCGCGACGGCCGTTGCCGCCGCGTTGCGTTCGATCAAATCGCCGTGCCGCGTTCAGCTGGCGAAGGTGTCCCACGCCATGCGCGCGATCAGCACCACCACCAGCGCCAGGAACAGCTTGCGGATCAACGGCGTGCCGCCGCGCAGCGCCAGCCGCGTGCCGGTCACCGAGCCGGCGACGTTGGCCACGGCCATCGGCACCGCGAAGGCCAGCAGCACGTTGCCGCTGGGCACGAAGAACGACAGCGCTGCGACGTTGGTGGCCAGGTTCACCACTTTCGAGGCGGCCGAGGCGCGCAGGAAATCCAGGCCGAAGAAGCGGATGAACAGGAAGATCAGGAAGCTGCCCGTGCCCGGCCCGAAGAAGCCGTCGTAGAAGCCGATCACAGCGCCCATCGCCAGCGCGATGGCCAGCTCGCGGCGGCCGACGGCGCGGGGGCGGTGCAGGGCGCCGAAATCCTTCTTCGCCAGCGTATAGCCGAGCATCACGATCAGCAGCGCCAGCACCAGCGGCCGCACCGCCTGCTTGGACAGCAGGCTCACCGCGGTGGCGCCGAGGAACGCGAACACGAAGGCCGTCGCCGCGGCCAGCAGCACCGGCCGCCACGGGAAGCGCACCGAGCGCGCATAGCGCCACGCCGCCGCGCCGGTGCCGAACATCGAGCTGAACTTGTTGGTGCCCAGCAGGGCGGCCGGCGTGTGCTGCGGCAGGGTGGTGAACAGGCCCGGCAGCTGGATCAGGCCGCCGCCGCCGACCGCGGCATCCACCAGCCCGGCGACGAAGGCGATGACCAGCAGCCAGGGCAGTTCGGCGGGCAGGAGTTCCAGCATGGTCGGGCCTGAACAGGGGGCGCGACAGCATACGCCCGCGCCGGCTGGTGGCGACGGTGGCGCGGATGGGAAAATGCGCGCATGCAGATCGCCCCAACGCTCCCCTGTCCCTGCGGCTCCGGCCACGCCTATGGCCATTGCTGCGCGCGCTGGCACGCAGGTGCCGCCGCGCCCGATGCCGAGGCGCTGATGCGTTCGCGCTACAGCGCCTACGTGGCCGGCGATGCCGCCTACCTGCTGGCGACCTGGCATCCCGGCACCCGGCCGGAAACGCTGTCGCTGGACGATCCGCCCGGCCAGCGCACGCAGTGGCTGGGCCTGGAGGTGAAACGCCACCAGGTCACCGGCGAGGACACGGCCGAAGTGCGGTTCGTCGCCCGCTACCGCATCGGCGGCGGCAGCGCCGTGCGCATGCAGGAGCACAGCCGCTTCGTGCGCGAGGACGGCCGCTGGTACTACCTCGACGCGCTGGACTGAGCGCCGCGCGGCGTCCATGGCGTCGCGCTAACCGGGCGCTGGCGCAGGTGCTGGAATACCGCGCGCAGGCGATACCCGTGGCCGGGCGCGCGTTCGGGTTCGGGCGCGGCGCAGCCCATGCAGGTGGAATACAGCCACAAGTACGACGACGCGTGGTCCGCGGCGCTGGCGGCCGCGGCCGGCCTGCGGGCATGCGATGCGCGGGAGACGGACGGGCGCATGTTCGGTCCGCGGTAGCGGCAGCCCGCCTGAAACCCCACGGCGGATGCGGCGCCTCTTATCATCGGCTTTCGTTCAATGGTGTGCGCCGCTGGGAGCCGTTGCATGAAATCGACCAGGACGTTGCCGGCACTGGGCCTGGCCTGCGCGCTCGCCGCAGTGGCGCCGGCGCACGCCGCCATCGCCGATTTCGGCCGCTGCGGCATCGACCTGCGCGACGCCGCCGTCGCCCAGGGCATGGCCGGCGCGCGCATCGATGGCCTGTTCGCCACCATCGCACCGGACATGAGCGTGCTGCCGCTGCTCGATGCCCAGCCCGAGTTCACCACGCCGATCTGGGATTACCTCGCCGCGCTGGTGGACGCGCAGCGCGTGGCCGATGGCCGCGCCATGCTGGCCACGCATCGCGACCTGCTCGACCGCATCGCCGTCCAATACGGCGTCGATCCGGTCACCGTGGTCGCGGTATGGGGCGTGGAGAGCGACTACGGCCGCATCGCCGGCAAGCGCCCCCTGCTGCAGTCGCTGGCCACCCTGTCCTGCAACGGCCGCCGCCAGCCGTTCTTCCGCAGCGAACTGCTGGCCCTGCTCAAGCTGATAGACAGCGGCGATCTCGCCGCCGATGGCCTGGCCGGTTCCTGGGCCGGCGCCTTCGGCCAGACCCAGTTCATGCCGTCCACCTATGCGCGCATCGCGGTCGATGGCGACGGCGATGGCCGCCGCGACCTGGTCGCCAGCATCCCTGATGCGCTGGCCTCCACTGCCAACTACCTCAAGCAGTCGGGCTGGCGCAGCGGCCAGCCGTGGGGCGTGGAGGTGCGCATTCCCGCCGGTTTCGACGCCACCCAGGCCGGGCGCGGCAAGCGCAGGCCGCTGGCGGCATGGCACGCGCTGGGCGTCGCCCTGCCCGACGGCAGCGCGCTGCAGGCCGCGGCGATGGCCGACGACAGCCCCGCCGCGCTGCTGCTGCCGGCCGGAAGCAAGGGCCCGGCCCTGCTGGTGTTCCGCAACTACGACGCGATCTATTCCTACAACGCGGCCGAGAGCTACGCGCTGGCCATCGCGACCCTGGCTGATCGCCTGCGCGGCGGCGCCGGCTTGGTGGCCGCCTGGCCCACCGACGATCCCGGCCTGGGACGTGGCGAACGGCGCGAGCTGCAGTCGCTGCTGCTCGCGCGCGGCCACGCCATCGGCGCCGCCGACGGCATGGTCGGCGATGCCACCCGCCGCGCCATCCGCATCGAACAGCAGCGGTTGGGCTGGCCGGCCGCCGACGGCCGCCCCGGTACCCGCATCCTGCAGGCCCTGCGCGATGCAGGGCCCGCGCTGCCGACCGTGTTCCGGCTGCCCACCGACCATTCGCAGTTCGTCCAGTCACCGATCGTACGGAGCAAGGTTTCGATGAAGGATATGCAGGGCCTGGATACAGGCGATTTCGACGGCTTCACCGCCTGGAAGGTGGAGACGCCCTTCTCCACCGCGGCCATCAGTGTGTTCGGCGGCCAGCTGCTGTCGTTCGTGCCCAGGGACGGCCGCGACGTGATGTGGCTTTCGCCCGCCGCCAAGCAGCCACCCACGCCGATCCGCGGCGGCAGCCCGGTGTGCTGGCCGTACTTCGCCAGGCAGGGGCAGGGCAACGACGTGCCGTCGCACGGCTTCGTGCGCACCGTGCCGTGGGAACTGCGCGACGCGCAGCGCGAGGCCGACGGCACCATGGTACTGACGCTGGCGCCGCCGGCGCTGGAAGGCCTGTCGCTGCGCCTGACCATGAAGCTGCGCATCGGCCGCACGCTGGAACAGGAACTGCTCACCGAGAACACCGGCAGCCAGCCGGTCGGATTCACCCAGGCGCTGCACAACTACTTCAACGTCAGCGACGCGCTGAAGGTCGACGTGACCGGGCTGGACGGCCTGACCTACCTGGACAAGCTCGACGGCGGCAACGCCCACGTCCAGCAGGGCGACTGGAACCTGCGCGATCCGCGCGACCCCGGCCGCAGCGACCGCATCTACACCCAGGCGCGCGGCCACTACGTGCTGCGCGACCCCGGCTTCGGCCGCAGCATCGACATCACCACCGCCGGCAGCCGCACCGCCGTCGTCTGGAATGCCGGCGAAGCGGCCGCCGCGAAGATGGACGACATCGGTGCCGGCTGGCGCAACTACGTCTGCGTCGAAGCCGGGAACGTCGGCCCCGACGTGATCGAGCTGGCGCCGGGCGGCCGCCATGTCCTGAAGCAGGTATTCGAGGTCAAGCCGCTGTAACTTCCTTGCTCTCGCAGGTGCCCTTGAAGAGCCCCTCTCCCCTTGGGGCGAGAAGGCGCGGCCTGCGCGCCGCTGGCGCGCGTGCGGTGGAGCGCCCACGCCCCTGGCGTGGGCTGGGGCGCGAAGCGGGGTTGGGGTGAGGGCAGGTTCCCCGACCACGGGCAGAACCATCACCGCCGCCGCAACACCAGCAACGTCACCCCACCCGCCAGCAACCCCCAGAACGCCGAACCGATCCCCGCCAGCGACAACCCCGAGGCCGTCACCAGGAACGTCACCAGCGCCGGCTCGCGTTCGCCTTCCTCCTTCAGCGCCACCGCCAGGCTGTTGCCGATCGTGCCGAACAACGCGATGCCGGCCAGCGCGGCGACCAGTTCCTTCGGAAACGCCGCGAACACCGCCGCCACCGTCGCCCCGAACAGCCCGATCACGATATAGAACGCGCCCGCGCTCACCGCCGCCGGATAGCGCCGCGCCGGGTCCTCGTGCACGTCGCGGCCCATGCAGATCGCCGCGGTGATCGCCGCCAGGTTCAGCGCATAGCCGCCGAACGGCGCCAGCACCGTGTTGATCGCGCCGATCCAGCCCACCACCGGCGATATCGGCGCGTCGTAGCCCGATGCTTTCAGCACCGCCACGCCCGGAACGTTCTGCGAGGCCATGGTCACGATGAACAGCGGCAGCGCGATGCCGAACACCGCCGTCCACGACAGCGTCGGCAAGGTGAACACCGGTCGCGCCAGCTGCAACCGCACCTGTTCGATGTGCATCAGTCCCTGGCTGCCGGCGACCGTCGCACCCACCAGCAGGGTCGCGATCACCGCATAGCGCGGGAACAGGCGCCGCCCGACCAGATAGGTGGCGAACATCGCCAGGACCAGCAGCGGCTGCGTACCCACCGAGACGAACACGTCCAGCCCGAAGCGCAGCAGCACCCCGGCCAGCATGCCCGAGGCCAGCGATACCGGAATGCGCCGCATCGCCTTCTCGAACACGCCGGAAAACCCGGCCAGCGTGCCCATCAGCGCCGCCAGCACGAAGGCGCCGATCGCATCGGACAACGGCAGCGCCGTGGCGCCGACCACCAGCATCGCCGCACCGGGCGTGGACCATGCCGTCACCACCGGCATCCGGTAGCGCAGCGACAGGCCGATGCAGGTCACGCCCATGCCGATGCCCAGCGCCCACATCCAGGAAGCGATCTCCGCTTGTCCGGCGCCCACCGCCTGTGCCGCCTGGAACACGATCACCGCCGAACTGGCGAACCCCACCAGCACCGTGATGAAGCCGGCGACGATGGCCGGCAGGGAAAGATCATGGAAGAACGAGCGCGGTGCGGGATCGGCCATCATGCAGTCGGAGACAGACAGGAAGCCTGCATTGTGGCCCAGCGGCATCGCCGGCCACTCTGTGCCAATCACTCTCTATGCTTGTATGGAGCGCAAGGCGACGCCTCGCCGCGGCTTTCCCGGCAAGCGCCAGTCGGCATTGCCGGCCCTGTGCCTTGCCGATCCTGGCGTCAGCGCAACTTTTTGCTGTCCCGCCGCAAAAAGTGATTGCACATTTCACAAAGATGTCTAGAATTCGCTCCCTCGCTTCACGGCGCCGGCCACTTCGGTGACAGGGTCCACGAAGCGGCGGCAGGATCCTCGGAAGAGGGTATTGACGGCAACGAAAAGCCTGTCATAATAGGCGGCTCGCTTCGACGAAAGGTTCTCTGGGACTGGGATTGAAGCAGCGGA
>JAEWOJ010000168.1 GCA_023399815.1 Pseudomonadota bacterium
TTGTAGGCGCGCCGCCAGGCGCGTGGGGCTTTGCGGGTAACGCCTCGCGACTGGCGTCGCTCCTACAGGTGAGCGCTCACCATTTGAACAGCACGAGGCTGATCGCCAGCGTCGCCATGCCGGTCACCAGCCCGTAGACCGTCTCGTGGCCCTTGGCGTAGCGCTTGGCCGCCGGCAGCAGTTCGTCCAGGGCCAGGAAGACCATCACCCCGGCGATCATCCCGAACACGATGCCGAAGGTGGTGTGCGAGAGCACGCCGGACAGTGCGAAATAGCCGATCGCCGCGCCCACCGGCTCGGCCAGCCCCGACAGCAGGCTGGCGCCGAAGGCGTAGAACTTGTTGTGGGTGGCGAAATACACCGGCACCGCGATGGCGATGCCTTCCGGGATGTTGTGGATGGCGATGGCGAAGGCCAGCGGCATGCCCACCGACGGGCTTTCCAGCGTGGCGAAGAAAGTGGCCAGCCCTTCCGGGAAGTTGTGCGCGGTGATCGCCACCGCGGTCAGCAGCCCGACGCGGCGGATGTAGCTGCGGTTGTCCTCGCGGAACAGCGGGTCCTGCTTGTCCAGGCTCTCGTGCGGGTTGGGGATCAGGTGGTCGATGGCGACGATCAGCACCATGCCAGCGAGGAAGGAGAGCGTGCCGAAGGTGAAGCCGAGCCGGTCGCCATGGGCCGCCGCGAACGAGGCGATCGACTTGTTCAGGATTTCCGACAGCGACACGTAGACCATCGCGCCGCCGGCGAAGGCCAGTCCAAAGGCCAGCAGGCGCGGGTCCGGCCGCCTGGAGAACAGCACCATCAGGCTGCCGATGGCGGTGGCCAGGCCGGCGGCGAGCGTCAGCGCGAACGCGATCCACAGGTTGTCGGTAGGAATTGCTGGCATGGGCATCGCGTTGTTGGGGCGAGGGCGGTCAGCCTCCGCGCCGCATCCGTTCCTCGATGGCGAAGCAGCTGTCCGGCTTCGGCTCGGGCGGATTGAAGCTCACCGGTACCTGGATGGTGGTCGGCACCGGCTGGCCGTTGCGGGTGGCCGCCTTGAACTTCCATTCGCGCACGCGGTGGATCGCCGCGTCGTCCAGCTGGCCGTTGCCGCTGCTGGCGAGCAGCGAGACATCGGTAGGCACGCCTTCCGGCCCGACCACGACCTTGAGCACGCTCTGGCCGCCCACGCCGCCGCAGGCCAGCTCGACCGGGTAGTCCGGCGGCGGCGTCTGCACCGCGGCCACTTCGGTCGGCGCGATCACCGGCGCCGCCGGTTCGGAGGGGCTGCAGGCGCAGAGCGCGGCAGCGGTGGCGATGGGGCCCAGCAGGAGGGACGCCTTCATGTCATTGCTCCACAAGTGCGGATGCCTTGGCGGCACAGATGAAATCGTTCTCGCTCAGGCCGCCCACGTCATGGGTGGAGAAGCGCACGATCGCCCGGTCGTAATGGACGCCCAGGTCGGGATGGTGGTCCTCGCGGTGCGCGACCCAGGCCAGGGCGTTCACGAACGCCATGGTGCCGTAGTAATTGTCGAAGCGGAACGTACGCACCAGCGCGTGGCCGCCCTCGGCCAGTTCCCAGCCCGGAATCTGCGGCAGCAGCTCGGCCAGCCGGGCCTCGCCGAGCCGGTGCTCGCTGCCCTTGCGCGGGATGCAGTGCGCCTGCGCCAGCGGGATCAGATCGTTCATGGGGGTACCTCCATCGGCAAGGGGCTGAACGGCGTCGCGCATGGAATCAGTGTCCCATCAGCAGCAGCCAAGACGCGGCTAGAATACCCGCATGATCCAGATTTCAGATACCGCGCAGAGCCATTTCCGCAAGCTGATCGAACGCGAGGCCGTGCCCGGCATGGGCGTGCGCCTGAGCGCGGTCGAGCCGGGAACGCCGCGCGCCGACGCGCGCCTGGAATTCGCCGAGCCGGCCGACCTGTCGGGCGACGAATGGGCGGTGGACTGCGATGGCTTCACGCTCTACGTGTCGGCCACCAGCGTGGCGTGGCTGGAGGGCGCCGAGATCGACTACGTCACGCAGGCGGCCGGCACCCAGCAGCTGACCATCAAGGCGCCGAAGATCAAGGGCGAGGCGCCCGGCGAGGCCGCGTCGATGGTCGAGCGCGTGCACTGGGTGGTCGAGAACGAGGTCAACCCGCAGCTGGCGTCCCATGGCGGCCGCGTGGCGGTGCAGGAGGTGTCCGCCGACGGCGTGGTGCTGCTGCGCTTCGGCGGCGGTTGCCATGGCTGCGGCATGGCCGACGTGACCTTGAAGCAGGGGATCGAGAAGACCTTGATGGCACGGGTGCCCGGCGTCACCGCCGTGCGCGATGCGACCGACCATGCCACCGGCCAGGCGCCCTACATGCCGCGCGACGGCGTGGGCTGAGCGACCTGTCGCGTGCCGGTGACGACGGTTGCCGACCTGATCGACCTGCTGGCCGCCCGGCGCAAGGCCAGCATCCTGCACGATCGCCGTACCGGCTTTCCCTATAGCTGGAGCGCCTGGCTGCGCGGATGGACGCCGGCTGGCGGGACCGCGTTCGGCGGTCGCGAGGCGGCCGCCGTGGCGCCGCCGCGGCCGGCGCCGCACTCCCGCGGAAGCGGACAGGCGCTTTCGTTCTGGCAGGCGCTGCTGCACCTGCTCCGCTGGCAGGGCGACGATCGCCCGCCGGCCGACCAGCGCCGCATCCGCTGGTTCGCGGCGCTGTGCAGCGTCGTTCTGCACCTGCTGTTCGCGGTGCTGCTGCTCTGGGTGGCGCTGGTGCGCAGCATCGTGCCGGAGCCGGGCGCGGAGGAAGGCGAGCGCGTGCAGGTCGAATACATCGGCCGCGGCACGCCGCAGGAAGAAGGCGGCGGTGCGCCGCAGGCGGCGGGAGCGGCGACGCCTGCCGCACGCGCGGCAGGCGTGCCGGCGCATACTGGTGGCGCGACTGAAATTGCCGCCGCGTCTCCGTCGTCGCCGCTGCAATCCACGCCGGCAGCGCCGCAGGCCAATGATGCGGATGCGGTCATCGCCGCAACGCCGGTGGACATGTCCAGGCCGGCGCCCGAAACCGCCGTGGAGCAGCCGCTACAGGTGACCGAGGTGGTCCGGCCGACCACCGATTTCGTGCTGCCGCCGCCAACGCTGGAAGCGCCGGCGATACCGGTCCGCGAGCCGCAGGTGCGCGAGCGCACCGTCGAGACGGTGGTGGAGCGGCCGACGCCGCTTCGCCCGCTGCCGGCGCGCGACATCGCGACGAAGGCGCCGGCGATGCCGCAGGTGCAGGTGCGCGAGCGGCAGATCGTCGAAACGACGCCATCGCCGCCGGTGGCGATGGCGCAGGTGCGTCCGCGCGAGGCGGACGTGCGCGTGCAGGACATGGCGCCGGCGGTACGCGAACGGCAGATCGAGACCGCACCGCGCCAGGACGTGGCGATGGCGACCGTGCGTGCGCGCGAAAGCGGAGTGCAGGCGAAGACCTCGGACCTGGCGGTGCGCGAACGTCAGGTGCCGGGTGTTGCCGATGCCGCTCCCGCATCCACCACCGGTTCCGGCGCGGCCACGGCTCGCGCCGCCGATGGTGGCGCACAGGCAGCGCCATCCACTGCCACCGGCACAGGAAACGGGCAGGCGGCGAATGCCGCGCCGCAATCGGGCAGCAGTCCGGGCGCGGGTCCGCGGTCGGAGGATCGCAGCGGTGGCTGGGCGGCGCCGGTCCGTGCGGACGATTGGGGTGCCTCGCAGCGGCAGGTGTCCGGCGGTGCCGGCGCCGCGTCCGACCAGGGGCGTGGCTTGTTCAACAACGATGGCAGCGTGCGACTGGCGGGTGGAGAGGGGCGGGAACCGGCGCCTGCCGGGCGCGGTGCGCCGGGCGGCGTTTCGGACACCTGGAGCCGCGAGCAGATCGACCGCGCAGGCACCTGGCTCAAGCGCCCGCCTTACGAGCACGCGCCGACGTCGTTCGACAAATACTGGGTGCCCAACGAATCGCTGCTGGCCGAGTGGGTGCGCAAGGGCATCAAGAGCATCGAGATCCCGATTCCGGGCACCGACAACCGCATCTCCTGCGTGATCTCGGTGTTGCAGTTCGGTGGCGGTTGCGGGTTGAACAACCCGAACATGCAGGAGCAGCCGGCCAGTGCGCGACCGCCGCCGGATGTCCCGTTCAAGAAGGAGCTGCAGGACGACAACGGCAGCCGTTGAGCGGAGCCGCATGCGGGGCTCCGCTGCATTGCCGAAGGTGGGGCTTTACGGATATCCGCCGCGCCGATGAAACGTGACGCGGCGTGTCGCAGACGAAAAGCGCGATGGTCCCGATTGCTGTCGCGGGGCCGATCCATGCCGGATCAGCATCGAGCGCATCGAGATGCGCGTGGATGCGGAGGGCGATGAGTCAGGCGGGCTGGAAAGCGGGTCGAATCCAAAGCGGGTCGCATCCAATGAGATCTGGATACACCAAGCTCCGTAGGCCGCAATGGCACCAACCCTGGAAGCGCTGGAGGCCGTCTCGCGAGGCCAATCTTCGTCCTCGACTCCAATTCCCAGTCCAATGGCGACCATGAGGTTCACAACACCACAACGGGGTGTTTCCACATGCCCGCTCCCTCGACCAGATAGACCTTGGCTGGTTGTCAGGGTGTTGTTGTGGAGGCCCGGCGCCGCTATCCCGCCAGCAGGATCAATGGCTGTTACTACTGCGCCAACAGCTGCCATACCCGTTGACTGCGTGCCCAATAGTCCGCCCGGCTCGGCGTCGCTTCGCGGCTTGGCCTGATCCAGGGGCAGGCTTTTGGGTGAGTCGATGGGGACGACGGTGTCGTCGTCGGATGCCGTGCGGACGGAGGAGCCCGGATCGACAACGCCGGCACGGGTCGTGCCGGCGCTTGCGATTGATTACTTGAGCCCGTGCAGGTCGCGCAGCTGGCTCGGGCGCGACCCGAAGTAGGCGGCGAGGTCGGAGATGTCCTGGTCGCTCAGGCCGGCGGCCTGCGGCGACATCAGGGCATGGTCGCGCGTGCCGCCGCGGTAGGCCTGCAGCGCGTGCGCGATGTAGTCGCCGTACTGGCCGCCGAGCTTGGGATAGGTGGCATCGATGGGCGCGTTGCCGTCGGCGCCGTGGCAATCGACGCAGCTCTGGCCGGTGGCCTTGCCCTTGGTGCTGGCCAGCTGCTCGCCGGCGGCGATGCGGCCCTGTGGCAGGCCGGCGGAAGAACTGGAACCGTGCTCGCCACTGGCGTGGCCGGGATCGGCGGCGGACCTGCCGGTGGTTTCCACCTCGGACTGCGAGCAGGCCGCCAGGGTGCAGGCAGCGAACAGGACGATGGCGAGACGCGGGGCGTACGTGGCTTTCGACATGAGCGGCGCTTACTTGAGGGTGGACAGGTAGGCGGAGAGATCAGCGATGTCCTGCGTGCTGAAGCTCATCGACTGCGCCTGCATGGTCGGATGCCTGCGTTTGCCTTCGCGGTATTCGGTCAGCGCCTGGGTCAGGTACTGGGCCGACTGCCCGCCGATCTTCGGCACGCGGTAGCTCGGGTAGGCGTTCTTGTAGCCGGTGATGCCGTGGCAGCCCTGGCAGGTATAGGCCAAGGTGCGGCCGGTTTCGGCATTGCCCGTGGTTCCGGGCGAAGCGGCGGCGGGAGCGGAAGGTTCAGACGGCTGCGGGTCGGCTTGAGCGGAGGCCCCGAACGGCAGGGCGAAAGCCAGGGCGAGACATACGGCAAACGGCTGCGAGCGCATGGTTTCCTTGTCCGGTATGCGGGTCTGTGCGTTCCGCCGTGGGGACACGGAACGATTCGAGTATAGCCCGCGCATTCACCGGTTCGGAACCATTCATTATTTGTGCGATGCGGCATGCAGACATGACCTTTGGGGCATGGTGTCGTCGTGGCGTGGTGCAATACTTTGCTACAACACCAGCCACTGCATCCCCAGGGACACCACGATGTCGCGACTCCTCACTCCGTACGGCCGCACCGGAAGCTGCGCCGCTGCTCTCCTCGTCACTTCGGTGTTGCTGCTGGGAGGCTGCAAGGCCGGCGGCGAGGAGGCCAAGGCCAAGCCGCCGGAAGCACAGCAGGCTGTCGATGCGGTGCCGGTCGAAGTGGCCAAGGCCACGCGCCGCGCGATCGCCGCCAGCTATGCCGGTACCGCGTCGCTGGAAGCGCGCGCCGAATCGCAGGTGGTCGCCAAGACCTCGGGCGTCGCCTTGGCGGTGATGGTCGAAGAAGGCCAGCACGTGCGCGCCGGGCAGCCGCTGGTGCGGCTGGACCCGGACCGCGCGCGCCTGACCGTGGCGCAGAGCGAGGCGCAGATGCGCAAGCTGGAGAACAGCTACCAGCGCGCGCAGAAGCTGGTCCAGCAGCAGCTGGTCAGCGCCGCCGACGTGGACCAGCTGCGCTTCGACCTGGAAAATGCCCGCGCGCAGTACCGCATGGCGACGCTGGAACTGTCCTACACCACGGTGGTGGCGCCGATTTCCGGCGTGGTCGCCTCGCGCGACATCAAGCCGGGCAACTTCGTGCAGATCAACTCGCCGATCATCCGCATCGTCGATGCCGGCAAGCTGGAAGCCACGCTCAACGTGCCCGAGCGCGAGATCGCCAAGCTCAAGCCGGGGCAGGCGGTGGAACTGGTGGCCGATGCCCTGCCGGGGCGCAGGTTCGCCGGCGTCGTGGACCGCGTGTCGCCGGTGGTGGACACCGGCACCGGCACGTTCCGCGTGGTCACCTCGTTCTCGGGCGAGGGCGACCTGCAGCCGGGCATGTTCGGCCGCCTGAGCATCAACTACGACCAGCGCACCGATGCGCTGGTGGTGCCGCGCGCCGCGCTGCTGGAAGATGGCGGCGAGCCGGCGGTGTACGTGGTGCGCGACGGCAAGGCGACGCGCACCCAGCTCACGCTCGGCTACGACGATGCCGGCTGGATCGAAGTGCGCGAAGGCCTGAAGCCGGGCGAGGAAGTGGTGGTGGCCGGCAAGGCGGCGCTGCGCGAGGGCAGTGCGGTGCAGGTGATCGGCAAGGAGAAGGCGGTCGCCTCCGCGGCGGCAGCCAAGGCGCCGGCCGCACAGGCGGACAAGCAATGAGTGCGCGCGGTCCGTCGGTTTCCGGCGGTGGCGGTTTCGACCTGATCGAGTTCGCCACCCGCCGCCGCGTCACCATCTTCATGATGACGGTGACATTGATTTTGTTCGGTGCAATCTCGCTGTCGAGCCTGAAGGTCGAACTGCTGCCCGATCTCAGCTATCCCACGCTCACCGTGCGCACCGACTACGAAGGCGCGGCGCCGGCGGAGGTGGAGACGCTGATCTCGCAGCCGGCCGAGGAGGCGCTGGGCATCGTCAAGGGGCTGCGCAAGCTCAAGTCGATCTCGCGCACCGGCCAGAGCGACGTGGTGCTGGAGTTCGCCTGGGGCACGGACATGCAGCAGGCCGGGCTGGACGTGCGCGACAAGATGGAGACGCTGCAGCTGCCGCTGGAGGCCAAGCCGCCAGTGCTGCTGCGCTTCAATCCGTCGACGCAGCCGATCATGCGCCTGGCGCTGTCCTCGAAGCAGGACGGCGGCAGCGAGGCCGACGCAGTGCGCCGGCTGATGGAACTGCGCCGCTATGCCGACGACGACCTCAAGCGCAAGCTCGAGCCGGTCAGCGGCGTGGCCGCAGTCAAGGTCGGCGGCGGCCTGGAGGATGAAATCCAGGTGGACATCGACCAGCGCAAGCTGGCGCAGCTGGGGCTGTCGCTGGACAGCGTGATCCAGCGCCTGCAGCAGGAGAACGTGAATCTGTCCGGCGGCCGCCTGGAGGAAGGCTCGCAGCGCTACCTGGTGCGCACCGTCAACCAGTTCGCCACGGTCGAGCAGATGCAGCAGATGCTGCTCAACACCGCCGGCGGTTCGGGCACGTCCTCGGCAGGCGAGAACCGCCAGCTGATGACCGCGATCCTCGGCAGCCGCGACCCGAACGTGATCGCCGCGCTGCGCAGCGACGGCAGCGGCGGCGGCGTCTCGCCGGTGCGGCTGAAGGACGTGGCCGACGTGCGCCAGGGCTACAAGGAGCGCGAGGCGGTGATCCGCGCCGGCGGCCACGAGGCCGTGGAGCTGGCCATCTACAAGGAAGGCGACGCCAATACCGTGTCCACCGCCGATGCGCTGGAAGCGAAGCTGGCGGCGATCCGCAAGCAGATGCCCAAGGACATCGAGATGACCGTGGTGGAGGACCAGTCGGTCTTCATCCGCCACGCCATCAAGGACGTCAAGATCGATGCGGTGATCGGCGGCCTGCTGTCGATCCTGATCATCTTCCTGTTCCTGCGTGACGGCTGGAGCACCTTCGTCATCTCGCTGTCGCTGCCGGTCTCGATCATCGCCACGTTCTTCTTCATGGGCCGGCTCGGTTTGAGCCTGAACGTGATGTCGCTGGGCGGGCTGGCGCTGGCTACCGGCCTGGTGGTGGACGACTCGATCGTTGTGCTCGAATCCATCGCCAGGGCGCGCGAGCGCGGCATGGGTATTCTGGAAGCGGCGATCAAGGGCACCCGCGAGGTGTTCATGGCGGTGGTGGCCTCGACGCTGACCACGATCGCGGTGTTCCTGCCGCTGGTGTTCGTCGAAGGCATCGCCGGCCAGCTGTTCCGCGACCAGGCGCTGACCGTGTCGATCGCCATCGCGGTGTCGCTGGTGGTGTCGATGACGCTGATCCCGATGCTGAGCGCGCTGAAGGGCCGTCCGCCACTGGAATTCCCGGCCGAGGACCCGCGCCAGCCGTGGCGTCCGGCCAGCCGCTGGCAGAAGCCGGCCGCGTTCGCCGGGCGCGGCATCGGCGCGATGTTCCGCTACGGCTTCTACGCCGCGGCGTGGCTGGTGGTGCGCCTCTTCCGCGGCATCGCCGCGGTGGTCGGCCCGGTCATGCGCAAGGCCAGCGACATCGCCATGGCGCCGTATGGCCGTGCCGAGCGCAGCTACCTGCGCCTGCTGCCGGCGGCGCTGGCGCGGCCGTGGCCGGTGCTGGGCGGCGCGGCGCTGGCGTTCGCGCTGACCTTGGCGGCGCTGCCGATGCTGGGCGTGGACCTGATCCCGCAGCTGGCGCAGGACCGCTTCGAGATGACCGCCAAGCTGCCGCCGGGCACGCCGCTGGCGCAGACCGACGCGCTGGTGCGCGAGGTGCAGCGCCGGCATGCCGGCGAGGACGGCGTGCGCCTGCTGTACGGCGTTTCCGGTACCGGCACGCGGCTGGATGCCAGCCCGACCGAGAGCGGCGAGAACATCGGCAAGCTGTCGGTGGTGATGAACGACACCTCGCGCGAGCCGGAACTGACCGAGAAGCTGCGGCAGACGATGAAGGCCTGGCCGGCAGCGCAGGTGGATTTCGCCCGGCCGGAACTGTTCGCGCTGTCGCCGCCGCTGGAGATCGAGATCGAAGGCAACACGCTGGAGGCGATCCGCGTGGCCGGCAACCGCCTGGCCGGCATGCTGCGGCAGAACGCGCACTACGCCGACGTCAAGTCGACGGTGGAGCAGGGCTTCCCGGAAATCCAGGTGGTGTTCGACCAGGACCGCGCCGCGGCGATGGGCCTGACCACGCGCCAGATCGCCGATGCGGTGGTCAACAAGGTGCGCGGCAACGTCGCCACCCGCTACAGCTTCCGCGACCGCAAGATCGACGTGCTGGTGCGCGTGCAGGAATCGGAGCGCTCCTCGGTCGAGGACATCCGCCGCCTGATCGTGCATCCGACCGGCGGCAAGCCGGTGGAACTGTCCTCGGTGGCCGAGGTGGTGGCGACCACCGGGCCGAGCGAGATCCATCGCGCCGACCTGCGCCGCGTGGCGATCGTCTCGGCCAACCTGCGTGGCATCGACCTGGGCACGGCGATCACCGAGGTGCAGAAGATGGTGGCCGAGAACCCGCTCGGCACCGACGTCGGCATGCACATCGGCGGCCAGGGCCAGGAACTGGGCGAATCGATCCGCTCGCTGCTGTTCGCCTTCGGCCTGGCGGTGTTCCTGGTCTACCTGGTGATGGCCTCGCAGTTCGAATCGCTGCTGCACCCGTTCGTCATCCTGTTCACCATTCCGCTGGCGCTGGTCGGCGCGGTCGGTGCGCTGCTGCTGTCGCGTTCGCCGGTGTCGGTGGTGGTGTTCATCGGCCTGATCCTGCTGGTCGGCCTGGTGGTGAAGAACGCGATCATCCTGATCGACAAGGTCAACCAGCTGCGCGAGGACGGCGTGGCCAAGCGCCAGGCGCTGGTGGAGGGCGCGCGTTCGCGCCTGCGCCCGATCATGATGACCACGCTGTGCGCCGTGTTCGGCTTCCTGCCGCTGGCACTGGCCTTCGGCGAGGGCGCGGAGGTGCGTTCGCCGATGGCGATCACCGTGATTGGCGGTCTGCTGGTCTCCACCCTGCTGACCCTGCTGGTGATCCCGGTGGTGTACGACCTGCTGGACCGCAAGCCGGACGCGTTCTACGCCGAGCGCGGCCGCCGCGCGCGGCAGCAGGCCGAACAGGTCGAGCAGGTGCTGGCGCACGAGCAGGACCGGCTGGATGAAGGCACGGCCGGCGGCGACGGGCTGAAGGGCTGATACGGATGAACATCACCGAGCTGTCCATCCGCCGTCCCGTCACCACCATCATGCTGTTCGTCTCGATGGTGGCGATCGGCCTGATCGCCGCCTTCCGCCTGCCGCTGGAAGCCGAGCCGGAAGCGACCATCCCGTTCTTCTTCGTGTCCCTGCCATACCCGGGATCGACGCCGGAGGAAGTGGAGCGCAACCTGCTGCGGCCGGTCGAGGAAGCCATCGCCACGATGCCCGGCATCAAGTCGATGAACGCCCGCGCCAACGCCGAGGGCGCCCAGATCCAGGTCGAGTTCAGCGACTGGAACCGCGATATCGCCATGGCCGCGTCCGAGGCGCGCGAGCGCATCGACGCGGTGCGCGACCAGCTTCCGGACGATTTCCGCCGCTACTACGTGCAGCGCTGGAGCACCAGCGACCGCGAGGCGATGAGCCTGCGCCTGACCAGCGACGAGGACCTGACCGCGCGCGCCGACCTGATCGAGCGCAGCATCAAGCAGCGCCTGGAGCGCTTGCCGGGCGTGGCCCGCGTCGAGGTCGAGGGCGTGGCCAAGCAGGAAGTGCTGGTGGCGCTGGACAAGGACCGGCTGAGCGCGCACGGCGTGGCGCTCAACGAACTGGTGCAGAAGCTGCAGGCGGCGAACTTCTCGGTCTCGGCCGGGCAGATCACCGAGGCCGGCCGGCGCCTGCGCGTGCAGCCGCGCGGCGAACTGCTGGAACTGCAGGCGCTGCGCAACCTGCCGATCGACAAGCGCGGCACGCGGCTGTCGGACATCGCGCAGGTCAGCCTGCAGCCGCAGCGCATGAGCTACGTGCGGCAGATGGAGGGCAGGCCCAGCGTCGGCGTGGACGTGTACAAGGAGCGCTCGGCCAACCTGGTCGACCTCTCGCGCGCGGTGCGCGCCGAGATCGAGGCGCTGAAGGAAGACCCGGCCATGCACGGCATCGGCATCGAGGTCACCGACGACCAGGGGCAGGCGGTGACCAGCTCGCTGCTGGCGCTGGCCGAGGCCGGCGCGATCGGCCTGCTGCTGTCGGTGATCGTGCTGTACGCCTTCCTGCGCCACTGGCCGTCGACGCTGATGGTGTCCCTGGCCATCCCGATCTGCTTCATCATGACCCTGGGCTTCATGTACTTCGCCGGCATCACCCTGAACATCATCTCGATGATGGGCCTGCTGCTGGCGGTGGGCATGCTGGTGGACAACGCGGTGGTCGTGGTGGAGAGCATCTACCAGGAGCGCGAGAAGTACCCGAACCAGCCGTCGATGGCCTCCATCATCGGCACCCGCCACGTGGCCATCGCATTGTCGGCCGGCACCCTGTGCCACTGCGTGGTGTTCCTGCCGATGATGTTCGGCGAGAAGAACATCATCACCATCTACCTGGGCCAGCTGGCGGTGACGATCTCGGTCTCGCTGCTGGCTTCGTGGCTGGTGGCGATCAGCCTGATCCCGATGCTGTCGGCGCGGATGAAGACCCCGCCGGCGCTGAAGTCGCCGTTCATCACCCGCCTGCAGGATCGCTATGCGCGTGCGCTGCGCTGGACCCTGCAGCACCGTGGCTGGGCGGTGGCCGGCATCCTCGCGATCACCCTGGCCAGCCTGTATCCGATGAACCATACCCAGGGCGGCGGCGACGACGGCGACCCGAGCGAGATCAACATCTTCTACCAGTGGCGCGGCGCCTACTCCAAAGAGGAAATGGGCAGGGAAGTGGCGCGCGTGGAGGAGTTCGTCAACGCGCACCGCAAGGACTTCCACATCAAGCGCGTGTTCAGCCGCTACAGCGAACAGGGCTGGGCGCAGACCCGCCTGTTCCTGGACATCGAGGACCGCGAGCTGAGCAAGAAGATCGAGGAGGAGGTGCGCAAGGGCCTGCCGCCGTCGGCGCGCGCCAAGATCGGCATCGGCTGGCCCGGCAGCATGGGCAGCGAAGGGCAGGGCATCCGTTTCAGCCTGGTCGGCGATTCGACCCGGACGCTGAAGGAGCTGGCCGACGACATCGTGCCGATGCTGGCGCGCGATCCGAAGCTGCGCGACGTGCGCGTGGATACCGGCGACGCCAACACCGAACTGGCCGTGCGGGTGGACCGCGAGCGGGCCGCGGCCTACGGCTTCAGCGCGCAGCAGGTGGCGCAGTTCGTCGGCATGGCGCTGCGCGGCTCCTCGCTGCGCGATTTCCACCGCGACGACGTCGAAATCCCGGTCAACGTGCGCTTCGCCGGTTCGGAGAGCTACGGCGTGGAGGACCTTTCGTCCTTCATGGTGCGTACCGCCAGCGGCAAGGAAGTGCCGCTGCTGGCGATGGTGGACGTGAACGTCAATCCGGCCGCCAGCTCGATCCAGCGCCTGAACCGCCAGACCATGCTGCGGGTCGAGGCCGGCCTGGCCAAGGATGTGCCGATGGACGCGGCACGCAAGGCCGTCGAGACCGCGCTGGACAACGTGCAGTTCCCGCCGGGCTACGGCTACACCTTCGCCGGCGGCAGCTTCAACATCAACTTCGACGGCATGCAGCAGATGGTCAACAGCATCTTCATCGCGCTGATCCTGATGCTGGTGATCATGGCCGCGGTGTTCGAGTCGCTGCTGTTCCCCGCCGCGATCATGTCCTGCGTGCTGTTCTCCATCTTCGGCGTGTACTGGCTGTTCTGGCTGACCGGCACCGAGATGAACATCATGGCGGTGATCGGCATCCTGGTGCTGATGGGCGTGGTGGTGAACAACGGCATCGTGATGATCGAGCACATCAACAACCTGCGCCGGCGCGGCATGGCGCGCACCGATGCGCTGGTGGAGGGCAGTCGCGAGCGCCTGCGCCCGATCATGATGACGATGGGCACGGCGATCCTGGCGATGATCCCGATCGCGCTGAACACCAAGACCGCCGAGGGCATGCCGCCGTACTACCCGATGGCGCGTGCCATCGCCGGCGGCCTGGCGTTCTCCACCGTGGTCAGCCTGCTGTTCCTGCCGACCATCTACGCCATCCTCGACGACCTGCGCACCGGCACCGCACGGCTGGTGCGCCGTGCGCGCGGGCTGCCGCCGGCGGAAGGGGTAGCGCCGGCCGCTGGCCGGCAACCACAGGGAAACTGAGCAAGGCGAGGTGCCGGCCAGCGGCCGGCATCACCGCTTGACCGTAGGTCGGGCTACGCCCCGACGCGCTTCATGGCATATCAGCTGCCGATGAACCCGGTATTCCCGTAGGAGCGGATAGGAGCGACGCAAGTCGCGATGGGGTCTTGCCGGGAAAATCAGGTCGCGACTCGCGTCGCTCCTACAGGGGAAGCTGGCGGTCAGCCGGCCAGCTTGCCGTAGACGGTGAAGCCGGTCAGCCACAAGCCGAGCATGCTGCCGATATTGGTCAGCATGAAGGTCAGCACGATGCGGGTGACGCGGTTGCGGTACCAGCCCTTGAGCGTCTGCGCGTCGTCGCGCAGCTGCAGGAAGTCGCGGTAGGCCGGGCGGCGCAGGCGCGTTTCCACCAGCGCCGCGAAGGCGCCGGTGGGAATGCTCAGGCGGAACGGCTTGAACGGCGCCACGACGATGGCGGTGAGGATGCTCAGCGGGTGGCTGCCGGCCAGCAGCGCGCCGACGCCGGCCAGGCCGCCGGTATACAGCGCCCAGATCGCCAGCATGTGCGCGCCCATGTCCATGCCGCCCTTCCAGAAGCCGACGCCGATGCCGGCCAGCACCACGGCGAGGATGCCCAGGGTGATCCACGGGACGTTGCGCTTCTTCGGCACCGCTTCCAGTTCCTGGCGCAGCGGTCCGGGGGCCTGCGTATCGGTTTCCAGGTAGCGCGCCAGGCCGGCGAGGTGGCCAGCGCCGACCACCGCCAGCACGTTGCGCTGGCCGTCGTTGCGCTCCTCGCGCAGGCGCGTGGCCATGTAGCGGTCGCGCTCGCCGATGATGCTTTCGTACAGGGCGGGGCTTTCGCTGGCGAACTCGCCGAAGCTGGATTCGAGCATGTCGCCCTGCTTGAGCTTCTCGATCTCGTCCTCGCCCACGTCCTCGGAGGAGAACAGGCCGGCGCCGAGGCCGGCGATCAGCTTCAGCTTGCCGAAGAAGCCCAGCCGCTGCGAGGCGCGGCGGAAGGTCAGGCCGACGTCGCGGTCGATCAGGTGCACCGGCAGGCCGTGCTCCTGCGCCAGCGTCACCGCGCGCTTGAGCTCGGCGCCCGGCTCGATGCCCAGCTGCTCGGCGAGCCGGCGCTGGTAGGCGGCCAGGGCCAGGTTGGCGGCGAACAGGGCGATCCGGTTCTTGCGGATCACCTCGATCAGGTCGAGCTGGGCCAGCGCGTCCGGATGGGTCAGGGCCTGCAGACGCTGCGGATCGAGCTCGACCGCCACCGCGTCGAACTGGCCGCTGCCGATGGCCTGTTCGACCGCCTGCACGCTGGCGGCGGAAACGTGGGCGGTGCCGAGCAGGGTGTAGCGCACGCCGTCGCGTTCGACGATGCGCACGGGCTGGCCGGCGAGCAGGTCGCCGCCGGTTTCGTTGAGGGTGTCGGTCATTGCGTCATTCATTGGAAGGGGCGCAGCCGGCGCCGTCGCCGAGCGCGCGCTGCATGAACACCGTGTCCAGCCAGCGCCCGTGTTTCCACGCGATGCCGGGGAGGGTGCCGATGTGGTGGAAGCCGAAGCGCTCGTGCAGCCTGATCGAAGCGGTATTGGTCGGCTCGCCGATCACCGCGACCATCTGCCGGAAGCCGCACGCGACGCAGGCGTCGATGAGCGCCTGCATCAGCGCCGCGCCAACGCCGCGCCCCTGTGCGGAGGCGGCGACATAGACCGAGTTCTCCACCACCCAGTGGTAGGCGGCGCGGGAGCGGAAGCTGTTGGCGTAGGCATAGCCGGCCACCTGTCCATCGACCTCGGCGACGAGGTAGGGGAAGCCGCGCCCGGTGATGTCCTGCATCCGTCGCGACATTTCCGCCTCGTCCGGCACCTCGTATTCGTAGGTGTTGACGAAGTCGGTCACCTCCACCGCGTAGATCGCGGCGATGGCGGGAATGTCGGCCGGGCCGGCGTCGCGGATCGTGGGAGTCATCTCGTCTGCTTGTTGTCCCTGGCGTAGGAGCGACGTCAGTCGCGACGGGGCGTTTACCGGGAAAGCCCGGTCGCGACTGACGTCGCTCCTACAGGGAGGATACGTGGGCGTTCAGTCGATGTAGCGCCTGAGCAGGTCGCCGTAGGCGTCGATGCGGCGGTCGCGCAGGAACGGCCAGATGCGGCGCACGTGTTCGCTGCGTCGCAGGTCCACCTCGACCACCAGCACGGTCGGCTCGGCGCCGGCCTCGGCCAGGAACTCGCCCTGCGGGCCGAGCACGTGGCTGTTGCCCCAGAACTGGATGCCCGAGGCGCCCAGCGGCGAGGGCTCGTGGCCGACGCGGTTGCACGACAGCACCGGCAGGCCATTGGCCACAGCATGGCCGCGGTGGCTCAGCACCCAGGCGTCGCGCTGGCGGTTCTTCTCGTCCTGCACGTCGTCCGGGTCCCAGCCGATGGCGGTGGGGTAGAGCAGCAGTTCGGCGCCGGCCAGCGCCATCAGGCGCGCGGCTTCCGGATACCACTGGTCCCAGCACACCAGCACGCCGAGGCGGCCCACCGAGGTGTCGATCGGCTTGAAGCCGATGTCGCCCGGGGTGAAGTAGAACTTCTCGTAGAAGCCCGGGTCGTCGGGGATGTGCATCTTGCGGTACTTGCCGAGCAGGGTGCCGTCCTTCTCGAACACCACCGCGGTGTTGTGGTACAGGCCGGCGGCGCGGCGCTCGAACAGCGAACCGACGATGACCACGCCGTGCCGCTTCGCCAGCGCGCCCAGGCGCTCGGTGCTCGGGCCCGGGATCGGCTCGGCCAGGTCGAATTCGTCCACCGATTCGTGCTGGCAGAAGTAGGGGCCGTTGTGCAGTTCCTGTAGCAGCACCAGCTTCGCGCCCTGTGCCGCGGCCTCGGCGACGCGGGTCTCGATGACGGCCAGGTTGGAGGCGGCATCGCCTTGGTTGCGTTCCTGGATCAGGGCGACGGTCAGGGAATGGGTTTTCATGCGGGCATTGTAAACATGATGGGACAACAGCCCCTTGGTTAAGGGGACGATCCGCGCCGAGGGCCTGAATGGGAATTGGAGGCGGGAAGCCGGGGCCCGGAGTCTGTCAGGCAGACTCCGGGGATCTCCCTGGCGTCAACCAAGAAGACCGCTCGGCAGCTGCATGGTGATGCAGTGCAGGCTGCCGTTCTGCCAGATCAGCGGGCGGCAGGGAACCTGCACGATCTCGCGGTCCGGGAAGGCCCGCGCCAGCACGTCGCGCGCGGCGGCATCGGCCGGATCGCCGTAGGCCGGCATCAGCACCGCGCCGTTGACGATCAGAAAGTTGGCGTAGGACGCGGCCAGGCGGCGGCCGGCGTCGATCACCGGCTGCGCCCACGGCAGCGGGAACAGGCGGTAGGGCCGGCCGTCGCGGGTGCGCAGCGCGGCCAGTTCGGCGCCCATGGCCTGCAGCTCGGCGTAATGCGAATCCTGCGGGTCGTCGCAGCCCTGGTAGACGATGCTGTCGGCCGAGGCGAAGCGGGCGAGGGTATCGACGTGCGCATCGGTATCGTCGCCTTCCAGGTAGCCGTGGTCCAGCCACAGCACGCGCTCCTGGTGCATCCACTGCGCCATGTCGGCGCCCAGCGAGGCGCGGTCGCGCTCGGGGTGGCGCTCGTGCAGGCACTGCCAGGTGGTCAGCAGGGTGCCTTCGCCATCGGTGTCGATGGCACCGCCTTCCAGCGCGAACGGAATGCTGTGCACGTCGGCATCGTTGAACGCGCCGGCGTCATGCAGCACGCCGACCAACTGGTCGTCCAGGCTGGCCTCGAACTTGCCGCCCCAGCCGGTGAAGCGGAAATCCAGCAGCTGGAAGCCGCCACCGGCGCGCCGGAGGGTGATCGGGCCGGAGTCGCGCAGCCAGGTGTCGTCGTAGCGCGCGCCGATGAAGCGTACGCGTTCCATGTCGATGCGGTTGGAGCGCAGGCGCATTTCCGCATAGGTCTCGATGTCGTCGTCGGCCACGCAGATCAGCACCGGCTGGAAGCGTGTGATGGCGGCGACCAGGGCGATGTAGGTCTCCTCGACCTCGGCCAGGCGCTCGGCCCAGTCGGTCTCGGCATGCGGCCAGGCGATCAGGACGCCGGACTGGGGCTCCCATTCGGCGGGGAAACGAAGTGCATCGGTCATTGCGGATGGATCTCGGGTCATGCCCGGAGCGGAATCCGGGGTGTTCGTTCGCCTCCCGGCATCGGGAGGCGCGGATTTCTTCGAGGCGGTCGCCCTGGAGCCGCGGTTGTGGACGCGGGTCCGGGTGGCGCGGATCAGCGGATCGGCGGCTTCGGGCCGATCTCGTCGGGGCCGGCCTGGTTGGCGACCACGTCGATCACGCGCTGCTTCTCGAAATAGACGGTGAAGGCCGGATAGACCCAGCGGTTGATCGTCGGCCATTGGCGTTTCTGGCCGCCGCGCGGTTCGAGGCGCTCGGCCGGGGCGCCGAAGCGCGCCTCCACCTGGTGCATCGAATCGCCGCGCACGGGCAGGGCGCCGGCCGGCTTTTCCTGTACCCGCTCGATCAGCAGGGTGTCGGCCATTGCCGTAGCAGGTGCCGCGATGATCGCGGCGGTCAGGGCCAGGGCCCGGATGGTTTGCTTCATGGTCGCATCTCCCCAGAGGACAGCTGGCGATTACAGCAAAAACACGGCGTCGATAAAGCGGCAGGCAGCCCTTTTCCGCGCAGCCGTCGCTACCGCGAAGGGTATCCGCAGCGGACGGAGGATACAAAAGCCGCCGGGAGCGGCGCCGGGCATCCGATGGGCGGATGCAAAAAGCCGCCCGAAGGCGGCTTTCTGCGAAGGCTGGAACCCTGGCGGGTCCCGTTGGCGGCTTGCGCCGGCCGGCTCAGCGCTGGCGAGCCTTGAAGCGCGGGTTCGACTTGCAGATCACGAAGATCTTGCCGCGACGGCGAACGACCTTGCAGTCACGGTGACGGGCCTTCGCCGACTTCAGGGAGGACAGGACTTTCATGGCATACCTCGGCGGATACGTTGGAGTTCTACAGGGAGCGTAGCCGCGGATATGCAGGTTGACGCTCGTTCAAGCCCGCCATTCTACCTGGCAATTCCATGTATGTTCAAGTGGTTGCATCCGGCGGGCGGCGAGCAGGGCGGTCGGGGCGCTAGAATGGCTGGATTCTTGTTCCGCAGCAGGCCCCAGATGAGCCAACTTCCGCCCGTCCTCACCATCGACGGCCCGTCCGGGGCCGGCAAGGGTACCGTCAGCCGCATCGTCGCGCACCGCCTGGGCTGGCATTACCTGGATTCGGGGGCGCTGTACCGGGCGGTGGGCGTGGCGGCCAGCTGGGCCGACATCGACACCTCGGACGCCTCGGCGCTGGTGCGCTGCACGTTCGACACCCGCATCCGCTTCGTCGAGCGGGGCGAGAGCCTGCGGGTGCTGGTCAACGATACCGATGCGACCGACGAGCTGCGCCTGGAAACCACCGGGGCACTGGCCTCGGCCATCGCAGCCATCCCGGAGGTGCGGGCGGCGCTGAAGGAGCGCCAGCGCGCATTCAGGCAGTTGCCGGGGCTGGTCGCCGACGGCCGCGACATGGGCACGGTTATCTTCCCGGACGCCCCGTTCAAGGTGTTCCTGACCGCCAGCGCCGAGGAACGTGCGCACAGGCGGCATAAACAGTTGAAAGAAAAAGGGGTTTCGGTTAACTTTGACGACCTCCTGCGCGAGATCATGGCCCGCGACGCCCGTGATGCACAGCGCGCAGTGGCGCCCCTGAGGCCGGCCGATGACGCCGTCCTCATCGACACCAGCGGTATCGGCATCGATGAAGTCGTTGCCAAGGTGCTGGGTCTGCTTCCCTCGCCGGAAGCGTGACCCGCGCTCCCGCGAGAGCGGCCGGCGACGGCCGCCGTCGCGCACGTTGACGTTGTACAAGGCTCCGTCGTGCAGGGTGCACGGCGGTATCTCCACTCCACACACGGCTGCTTGCACGGGGCCGACCAACAGGCGGGCGGCACGTCTTCCCCGAAGGGAAGCGACCTGCCCATGTGTTCAACTGAGTAAATCCAATGACCGAATCATTTGCAGAACTGTTTGAAGCCAGCCAGGCCAATCTGGCCAAGCTGAAGCCGGGCGCCATCGTCGTCGGCACCGTCGTCGACGTCCGCGGCGACGTGGTGGTGATCAACGCCGGCCTGAAGTCCGAAGGCATCGTGCCGATCGAACAGTTCCGTAACGACGCTGGCGAAATCGACGTGGGCGTGGGCGACCAGGTGAAGGTTGCCCTCGACTCGATCGAGAACGGCTTCGGCGAAACCGTCCTGTCGCGCGAGAAGGCGAAGCGCGCGATGGTGTGGGACGAGCTGGAAGAAGCGTTGGAAAAGAACGAGACCATCACCGGCCGCATCAGCGGCAAGGTCAAGGGTGGTTTCACCGTCGACATCAAGGATGTCCGCGCGTTCCTGCCGGGTTCGCTGGTCGATGTGCGCCCGGTGCGCGACCCGGCCTACCTGGAAG
>JAEWOJ010000189.1 GCA_023399815.1 Pseudomonadota bacterium
GAGCGACGCCAGTCGCGACCGGGGCTCCACAGGGAAAGTCCCGGTCGCGACTGGCGTCGCTCCTGCAAGGGCTGACCGCCTCCCTGCATCCGGAGTAGTCTTCCCGCTCACACCGCCCCGGTACGGGAGTAGCGAAATGGTCAACAGGAACACGGTCTGCCTCTGGTTCGACGGCACCGCGCTGGACGCGGCGACCTTCTACGCCGAGACCTTCCCCGACAGCGCGGTGCATGCGGTCCTGCACGCGCCCGGCGACTACCCGGCCGGCAAGCAGGGCGACGTGCTGACGGTGGAGTTCACCGTCGCCGGCATTCCCTGCCTCGGCCTGAACGGCGGGCCGGGGTTCCGCCACAGCGAGGCGTTCTCGTTCCAGATCGCCACCGACGACCAGGCCGAGACCGACCGCCTGTGGGACGCCATCGTCGGCAACGGCGGCCAGGAAAGCGCCTGCGGCTGGTGCAAGGACAGGTGGGGCCTGTCGTGGCAGATCACCCCGCGCGCGCTGACCGAAGCCATCGCCGATCCCGACCCGGCCGCGGCCAAGCGCGCGTTCGAGGCGATGATGGAAATGACCCGGATCGACATCGCGAAGATCGAAGCCGCCCGGCGCGGGTGACGAGCGCGTCGCCCCATCCATCACTACGCCATGCCCGCCCGCCTCGATCTTGCCGCGCTGCGCCGCCATGCCGTCGCGCGCAGCCTGTTCCCGCCCACCACGCTGATGGCCGCCGTCGAGCGGCTCGGCGGCTTCGTGCAGGCCGATCCGCTGCGCGCGCCGGCCCGCGCGCAGGATCTGACCCTGCGTCATCGCGTCAAGGGCTATCGTGCCGGCGACCTGGAACGCCGCTACCCGCGGCTGCCGTTGCAGGAAGACTTCTTCATCAACTACGGCTTCCTCACCCCGGCGCTGCGCGCGTTGATGCACCCGCGCACCTCCCGCCGGGTATGGGACGCGCCGCGCTGGCAGCTGGCCCACGCGGTGCTGGCCGAAGTCGAACGGCTCGGGCAGGCCCATCCCGCCGAGGTGGATGCCGCACTGGACCACGGCCCGGTGAAGAACTGGTTCGGCGGCAACAGCCGGCTGTCCACCGAACTGCTGGACGGCCTGCACTACCGCAGCCGCCTCGACGTGGTCCGCCGCGACAGTGGCACCCGCGTCTACGCGCTGGCCGCACCGTGGGAGGCCGAAACCGACCCGCAGGCGGCGATGGATGCGATGGCCGACGCGCTGGTGCGCAAGTACGCGCCGCTGCCGGCCGCCAGCCTCTCGCAGCTGGTCAACATGCTGGCCGGCGCCGCGCCGCAATGGCAGGACCTGCGCCGGACCACGCTGGCACGCGCGAAGCAGCGGCTCGCGCAGGCGCGCGTCGATGGCGTGGAGTGGTACTGGCCCGGCGATGAAGACCCGGCGCGCGGCTGGCGCATCCCGTCGCAGGTGCGCCTGCTGGCGCCGTTCGATCCGGTGGTATGGGACCGCCGCCGCTTCGAGCTGCTGTGGGGCTGGGCCTACCGCTTCGAGGCCTACACCCCGGCGCACAAGCGCGTGCGCGGCCACTACGCGCTGCCGCTGCTGTGGCGCGACGCGGTGATCGGCTGGGGCAACCTGAAGGTCGCCAATGGACGCCTGCATCACGACCTCGGCTACGTGGCCGGCCGCGCCCCGCGCGATGCCGGTTTCAGGGAAGCGCTGGACGAGGAACTGCAGCGGCTGCGCGACTTCCTTGGCCTGGATGGCTGAAAGCGCCACGTACCTTGTAGGAGCGACGCCAGTCGCGACCGGGGTCTTATCGAGCATCGGGAAAGCCCCATCGCGACTGGCGTCGCTCCTACAGGTTCCTGCAGGCTCCTGCAGGGCGGACCTGCGCCTGTTGCTTCAGTCTTCGCGGAAACCGTAGTCGAAGGTGTAGAAGTGCTTGCCCTCGACGATGTCGATGGCGATGCGGCCGTGCAGCCCGGCCAGTTCGCCGGTGCCGCTGTCCGGCACCACACTCAGGTCGAGCGTCGGCTTGCCGCGGTCCATGACGCCGTTGTGCTGGGTGAAGAAGCTGCCGCGGCGGCCGTCGAGCGTGCCGTCGATGCGTTCGAGGGCGACGTAGGCGCCGGAACCAGGCACCGGCGACATCGCCGCCAGCATGTGCACCACGCTGGTGGCGTCCAGCGGCCCGTGGAAGCGCTTGTCGAAGCGGGAATGGCCGACGACCGCGTCGCCGCCGATGTCCAGCGACGCCTGTGGAATGCGCGTGACCTCGAACTCGCCCTTGGCCAGCATGCGGGTGCTCCTCGTCGATGGTAGCCGGCAGTGTAGCGGGCGCGGCGCTGCATCCACGCATAGAATGCAGCCGTGATCCGCTCGCTCTCCTTCTTCAGGCGCATGCTCCGGCTGGCCCTGCTGGCCGCGCTGCTGATGGCGCTGGCGCCCGCGGTCAGCCGGGTGCTGGCCGATGCCGGCCCGCGCATGCTGCAGGGGTGGGCCGAGCTGTGCACCGCCAGCGGCCTGAAGTGGGTGGATACCAGCAGGCAGTCGCCCGTGGAACAGGCGCCCTTCGACAGGGGGCACGCCACGATGGGCGGGGACTGCGAGTACTGCCAGCTCGCGGGCCTGCTGCCGCTGCTGCTGTTGCTCGCGTGCCCGGCGTTCCCGCGCCTGTCCGAGGGCCATCTGCCGCTTCCGGCCGCACCGCGGAGACGGCCACTGCCGAACCTGCGCGGCCTCGGCAGCCGCGGGCCGCCCGTCCTGTCCTGAACCCCAGACCCTGCTGACCGCGCGGTGCCTTGCACTGCGCATTTGTGCCCTGGGATTCCCGTATCCAGTCGAACCGCATGGCGCTCGGCGCGCCATGCCGCAGGTCGTGCGCATGCCTGCGCCGGCCGGCGGCTGGCCGCCACGCGCATGCGCGCCGGCGACACGGGAAATCCGGCGGCTTCACGTTCCGGCAAAGGACAACCCTTCAGATGAACACCCCCGCCTCTCCGCGGCGCCGCGTTGCCGCGGCCACCCGTGTTTCACCGCTGGCCACCGCCATCGTCATCGCCTGCGCACCCGCCTGCGCCATCGCCGCCGATCCACCCACGCCGGCGACGCTGGACCGGATCGAGGTCCGTTCCGTGGCGTTCGACCACCTCAAGGCCGAGCAGGCGCTGACGCCCGGCGGCGTCAGCGTGATCGACGGCGAGACATTCCACGAACGCACCGTCGACAACCTGTCCGACGCGCTGCGCTACGTGCCCGGCGTGTGGAGCGAAAGCGGCACCGGTGGCGATGCCGTGTTCCTTTCCAGCCGCGGTTCCAACCTGGACGCGACCAGCTACGACGGCAACGGCGTCAAACTGTTCCAGGACGGCCTGCCCATCACCACCGCCGACGGCAACAACCACAACCGTTTCCCGGACCCGCTGACGGCGCGCGCCGCGGTCTTCGCGCGCGGCGCCAACGCGCTGACCTACGGCGCCAGCAACCTGGGCGGAGCGCTAGACTTCACCACGGCCACCGCGCGCAATTCGCCGGCCACGCAGGTGGCGTTCACCGGCGGCAGCCACGGCCTGCGCGCCGGCCGGCTGACCGCTGGCGGCGTCGCCGACGCGCTGGATGGGCAGGTCACGCTGGAAAACAGGGACCGCGACGGCTACCGCGAGCACGGCCGGCAACGACGCAGCAGCCTGTACGCGAACGCAGGCTGGCAGGCTAGCGACGATCTCGACCTGCGCGTCTTCGCCAGCCACATCGACAACGACGAGCAGCTGGCCGGCGCGCTGACCCGCGCCCAGTTCGACGAGGACCCGTACCGGGCGCAGCCCTCGGCCATCACCGGCAACTTCCAGTTGAACGTGCGCAGCACCCGGCTGGCGGCCAAGGGCAGCTGGGACGTCGACGCTGGCCGCCGGCTGGAGTTCGGCCTGTCCTGGGAGCGGCAGGACCTCTACCACCCGATCGTGGACAAGGTGATGGTGGACTTCGACGGGCCCGGGCCGCTGCCGCCGACGGAGGTCTTCAGCCTGCTGAAGGACACCGGCCAGCGCACCGTGGCCGGCATGCTCCGCTACAACGTCGTCCACGGCGACCACGACGTGCTGGCCAGCCTCAACCTGGCCGACACCCGCGAACGGGGCGGCAACTACCGCAACGACGGCGGCCGCCGCAATGGCCGCACCGGCCTCATCGACAACCGCTCCGACAGCGCCGAGGTGTTCCTGGTGGATCGCTGGAAGTTCGCGCCCGCGTGGACGCTGGTGTACGGCGCGCAGGGGGTGTCCACCGGCCGCGACGTGCGCAGCACCGACCTGGCCAGCGGCGCGGTGCGCAACCCGAAAGCCGACTACGTTTCATTCAATCCGCGCCTGGGCGTGATCCGCACGCTGGGCGGCGGCGAATTGTTCGCCAGCATCGGCCGCCTGTACGAGGCGCCGACCACGTTCGAGCTGGAGGACGACCTGCGCGGTGGCGGCGCCACGCTCGACGCGATGCACGGCAACGTGGTCGAGGTGGGCCTGCGCGGAGCGACGGTCGCGGCCACCGACGCGCCGCACTGGCATTGGGACGTGTCGGCGTATTACGCGCGCATCCGCGACGAAATCCTGTCGGTGGACGATCCCGCCGCGCCCGGTACCAGCCTGTCCGCCAACATCGGCCGCACCGTGCATGCCGGCATCGAGGCGCTGGCCGGCGCCAGCCTTCCGTTCGGCGACGGCGCACATCGCATCGAACCGCTGCTCAGCGCCACCTGGAACGCGTTCTCGTTCGACGACGACCCGGTTTATGGCAACAACGACCTGCCGGCGGCGCCGACGTATGCATTGCGCGGCGAAGTGCTGTACCGGCACGACGGTGGCTTCTTCGCCGGACCGACCTTCGACCTGGTGGGCGCGCGCCATGCCGATTTCGCCAACACCTATCGCGTGGGCGGCTATGGCCTGCTGGGCCTGCGCGGCGGCGTAGAGCGCGGGCGCTGGTCGGTCTTCGGCGAAGTGCACAACCTGCTGGACCGGCGCTACGTCGGCCAGCTGACCGTACGCGACCGGGCGTCCCGCGATGATGCGCTGTTGCAGGCCGGCGGGCCGCGTTCGGTGCAGGCCGGCGTGCGTTACCGGTTCTGAGCCGGCGCGGTCCACGCAGGAACGGGAAGACGCGGCCAGCTGCGTCTTCCCGCCGTTCATCGCTGGATGCGGTTCAGGCCGCGGTATCCACCAGCACCAGCTCGGCATCCTCCAGCGCGCGGACGCGGATGCTGCGCACGTCGGTGATGGCGGCGCCATCGCGGGCGTCGAGGACCACGCCGTCCACTTCCACCTTGCCGGTGTTGGGCACCAGGTAGCCGTGGCGGGTGCTGTCGCCGAAGTGGTACTCGGCGCTCTCGCCGGCCTTCAGGGTGGCGCCCAGCACGCGGGCGTTGGCGCGGATCGGCAGGGCGTCGTCGTCGCCCGGAAAGCCGCTGGCCAGGGTGACGAAACGGCCGGAGCGCTCGCCCTTCGGGAAGGGCTTGGTGCCCCACGCCGGCGCGCCGCCGCGCTCGTCCGGGATGATCCAGATCTGGAAGATGCGGGTCACGTCCGGCTCCAGGTTGTACTCGGCGTGGCGGATGCCGGTGCCGGCGCTCATCACCTGCACGTCGCCGGCCTCGGTACGGCCCTTGTTGCCCTGGTCGTCCTGGTGGCTGATGGCGCCCTCGCGGACGTAGGTGACGATCTCCATGTCGGCGTGCGGGTGCGGCGGGAAGCCGGTGCCGGGCTGGATGGTGTCGTCGTTCCACACCCGCAGCGCACCCCAGTGCACACGCGCCGGGTCATGGTACTGGGCGAAGGAAAAGTGGTGCCTGGCATCCAGCCAACCGTGGTTGGCTCCGCCAAGGCTTGCAAACGGGCGACGCTCGATCATGGCGTTCTCCTGCATGGGTGGTTGCGATGGGGGCCAGTCTAGGCGTGCCTCTCCACATCCGGAATGGAAGGATTTAAAAGTCATCCATTCCATTTGTGCCATGATCCAGACTCACGCCCACCGGCCTTCGCCATGAGCCAACTCCCCGATCTGGAAGCCTGGGCCATCTTCGCCAAGGTCGCCGAGGCCGGTTCCTTCGCCCGCGCCGCGCAGGCGCTGGGGCTGTCGCAGGCCACCGTGTCCAAGGCCATCACCCGGCTGGAGACGCGCATCGGCACCACGCTGTTCCACCGCACCTCGCGGCGCATGTCGCTGACCGGCGCGGGCGAGGCGGCGCTGGAACGCGCCGCGCGCATCCTCGACGAGGGCGAGGCGGTGGAGGCCGAGGTCGCCGACCGCTCGACCACCCTGCGCGGGCTGGTGCGGGTGGCCGCGCCGATGTCGTTCGGCGTGGCGCAGCTGGCGCCGCTGCTGCCGGCGTTCATGCGCCAGCACCCGGACGTGGAACTGGACGTGCAGCTCAGCGACGCGCAGGTGGACCTGGTGGCCGAGCGCTTCGACCTGGCGCTGCGCATCTCCACCCTGGCCGATTCCAGCCTGCGCGCGCGGCGCCTGTGCCAGGTGCGCATCCTGCTGGTGGGCGCGCCGGCCTATTTCGCCGAATACGGCAAGCCGAAGCACCCGCGCGACCTCGCCCGCCACCGCGGCTTCCAGTACAGCTACACCCGCGGCGGCAACACCTGGCGCTTCCGCCACGGCCGCCATGGCGAGTTCGCGCAGACCGTGCCGCGCCAGCTGCAAGCCAACAACGCCGAAGTCTTCGCCGCGGCGTTGCGCGACGGCCTCGGGCTGGCGCTGCAACCGGAGTTCCTGGTCTGGCAGGACCTGCGCGACGGCCGGCTGGAAACGGCGATGGACGACTGGCAGGTGGAGCCGATCGCGCTGCACATCGTCACCCCGCCCGGCCTGCGCCGCCCGGCGCGGGTGCAGGCGCTGATCGACTACCTGGCCGCAGGCCTCGAGCGCACGCCATGGGCGACAGGTGCGGGCGCAAGCCGGTAACTTCGACGATGACGACGACCATGGAGAAAGCGATGAACCTGGCGATGCGCCTGCTGCTGGCGGGCCTGCTGCTGGTGTTGGCGGGAGCCGCGGGCGCGACCGCGCAGGTGCCGGACCGGATCGTCATCGAGGGCCGCGAGTACGCGCTCAATACCAATCCGCTGGAAAGCCAGCTGCGCGACGACTTCCTGCCGGAGAACGTCGCGCGCAGCACCGCCAACTGGCGCGGCTATGTCGCGCACTGGGCGATCGACGGCGACCGGCTGCTGTTGCGCAAGGTCGAAGTGCACCTGTACGACCGCGAAAACGAACCCTCGAGCAGCGTCGACCTGCTGTCCGGATTGTTTCCCGACGGCGCCCCGGTGGCCGCCACGTGGTACAGCGGCGCGCTGATCATTCCCGACGGGCGCCTGGTCGACTACGTGCACATGGGCTACGGCTCCACCTATGCGCACTACCGCGTCTACCGCATCGCCCAGGGCCGGGTGGTCGAGGCGCTGTCGATGGATGCCGACCAGTTCAGCGCCTACCGCGAGCGGAAGTTCCAGGCATTCAGGCAGACCGCGCAGTATCGCGAGGCGGTGGCGGATATCCGCAAGGAAAGCAGCGACATGAGCGCGGACGATATCGACGGCTTCCTGCGTGGGTTCCATGCCGAGAAGTATCTGGGGTTGTAGGAGCGCACTTCAGTGCGCGATGAGACTACCCGGTAAAGCCCCTTCGCGCACCGAAGTGCGCTCCTACAACAGTGCTTCTATCCGCAGGTGCGCTCCTGCAGAGGGTGGCCCAACCGCTGCGCCAGCCCCGACCAGCGGCTGGCATGGCGCGACAGCGCGGCTTCGATCACGTCGCTGCTGCCGGCCAGGTGCAGGGCGTGGCGGGCACGGGTGACGCCGGTGTAGAGCAGCTCGCGGCTGAGCACGCGGTTGTCGCGGCGCGGCAGTTGCAGCCAGACCTCGTCGAACTCCGAGCCCTGCGCCTTGTGCACGGTCATGGCGAAGGCGCTTTCGTGCGCGGGCAGGGCAGCCGGATGGAACGGGCGCGGATTGTCGGGGTCGTCGCCGGGGAACCAGGCGGTGGTGGCGCGCGTGGTTCCATCACTCAAGCAGATGCCGACGTCGCCGTTGAACAGGCGGTGGCGGTAGCTGTTCTCGGTGACGAGCAGCAGGCGGCCATGGAAGTGGGCCGGCGCGCCGCCGCGCGGGGTGCCGCCGCCGAGCAGTTCCTCGATGCGCGCGTTGAGCCCGCGCGCGCCCTGCGGGCCTTCGCGCACGGCGGTGAGCAGACGCAGGCGGCCTGCCAGTGCCAATGCCTGCGCCGGGGTCTGCGCGGCGGCCAGTGCGTCCCAGTAGCGTTGCAGCGGCTCGCGCCAGGCCTGCAGCGGGTCGTCCTCGTTCTCGTGGAAATGCACGCCGGGCAATTCGCCATTGCGCAGCAGCGACAACGCGCGCGCGGCATCGCCCTCGCGCATCGCCGCGGCCAGCGGCGCCAGCTGCAGCGCATCGCTCTGCCGGTAGCCGCGCTGCAATTGCACGCGCGTGCCGGCGAAGCCGGTCGCCGGTGCGGCGATGGCGTGCGCCGGCAGCTCGCCCAGCAACGGTTGCAACGCCTGTGCATCGTCGGGATCGACCCGCGTGCCGTCGCCGGCGGCGCGCAGGATCGCGCCGAGCACGTCGCCGGCTTCCACCGAGGGCAACTGGTCCGGGTCGCCCAGCAGCACCAGCCGGGTGCCACTGGCGATGGCGTCGACCAGCTTGGCCATCAGCGGCAGGTCGATCATCGAGGCCTCGTCGACCACGATGGTGTCGCAGGGCAGCGGGTTGTCGGCATGGTGGCCGAAGCGCGGCGAATCCGGGATCACGCCCAGCAGGCGATGCAGGGTGGTGCCGGTGGTCGGCAGCTGCGCGCACAGCGCGGCGTCCACGCCCAGCTGCGGCAGTTTCTGTACCGCGTTACGCAGGCTTTCGGCCATGCGCTCGGCGGCGCGGCCGGTGGGGGCGGCCAGCGCCACCCGCGGCGGCGGCTGGCCGGCCGCGCGCGCCAGGGCGGCCAGCAGCACCAGC
>JAEWOJ010000200.1 GCA_023399815.1 Pseudomonadota bacterium
GGATGGTGTCGCCGATCTTCCAGCCGAACTGCCTGGCCAGCGACGCGCCGACGATGGCGCCGGTGCGGGTGCTGTGGAAGGCGTCCACCTGGTCCTTCGGGATCTCGAACTCGCGGTACACGTCGAAGTAGTTCGGCGCCACCGAGAAGTTGGGGAAGAAGTTCTTCGGGTCCTGGTAGATGCCGCCGAACCACATGCCATAGGTGACGTCGCGCACGCCGGGCACCTGGCGGATCTGCGGCTCCAGGCGGATCGGCAGCGACTGGGTGATCGACAGCCGCGAGGCGACGACCAGGCGGTTGGCGCCGGCCACGCTGCTGCCGCCGCTGTTGAAGGCCACGCGCACCGAGTCGAGCATGCCGAACAGCAGGAACGCGGTGACCACCGAGAGCAGGGTGAACAGGGTGCGGGTGCGGCTGCGGAACAGCTGCGCCCATATCAGCGAGAAATACTTCATGGCGCACCTCCCTGTGCGCCACCCTGCGGGCGGCTTCGCCGTGAAAAACACCGATCGTGTTGTTTTTTCATGGTCGCGCTCCTCAGTGCACCGGGGCGTCGACCAGCTCGCCCTTGTCCAGATGCACGGTATGGGTGGCGTATTCGGCCGCCTTTGGATCATGGGTGACCATGATGATGGTCTTGCCGTGCTCGCGGTTGAGCAGCTGCAGCAGGCCCAGCACTTCCTCGGCCGAGTGGCGGTCGAGGTCGCCGGTGGGCTCGTCGCAGATCAGGAAGGTGGGGTCGGAGACGATGGCGCGGGCGATGGCCACGCGCTGCTGCTGGCCGCCGGACAGTTCGTTGGGGCGGTGGTCGCGGCGGTCGGCCAGGCCGACCAGGGCCAGCGCGATCTGCGCGCGGCGCTTGCGTTCGCCGGCCGGCAGGCTGGTCAGCAGCAGCGGCAGTTCGACGTTCTTCTGCGCGGTGAGCATGGGCATCAGGTTGTAGAACTGGAACACGAAGCCGACGTGGTGGCTGCGCCAGGTGGAGAGCTGGCCGGCGCCGAGCTGGTCGATGCGCTGGCCTTCGATGGAGATCTCGCCGCCGGTGGGTGTGTCCAGCCCGCCGATCAGGTTGAGCAGGGTGGTCTTGCCGGAGCCGGACGGACCCATCAGGGCGACGAAGTCGCCGCGGGCGATGTCCAGGTCGATGCCGTGCAGCACCTGCACCTTCTCGGGGCCGCGCTGGTAGGTCTTGGTGATGTTGCGGAGGGTGACGAGGGCGGTCATGGGTGGTCCTCTGCGGTGGATGCGGTGGATGCGGTGGATGCGGTGATGTGCGGTGACGTGCGGTGTGATGCGGTGACAATGGAAGCGGTACTGCACATGCGCGCCGTGTTCCTGCCTTTCTCCCTCCCTTGCGCGCAGCGCAGGGGAGGGTCGGGGAGGGGGGCTGTTGCTTTTTGGCTTCCCTGCCTTGGAGCGAGTGGAGCATCGAAGAAGCCGAAGCAATGGCAGTAACAGGATCAAGGGCTTTCGCTCCCCTTCGGGGAGCGAGTTACTTCTCTTTGCTCGTGCAAAGAGAAGCAACCAAGAGAAGAGCTCTTCAACAGCCGAGGCGCTTTCAAACAGCCGAATGGCTGGTCAAGCACGTCCCTGCCTCCGCGCCCACGGTACTGCGTGCCGTGGTCCACTCCGCCGGCGTGATTTTTCTACGCGACATCCCTGTCGCGTAGAAAAACGACGTGCATCCCTGCACGTCGCCCCTGCGGGGTCTCGTCCACCGGCTCCGTCGCTGCGGAAGGGGACCCGGGAAGCAAAGGCACGAGCAACAGCAACAACAGCGACAACTCAACAGCAAATGACAGCAGGCGAATACCGAGTCCCTCTCCCTCCGGGAGAGGGGTTGGGGTGAGGGCAGGGCGAAGCCTCATGCAACCGGACGTGGCGGGGGCTTCGCTCCTGCCCTCATCCGCCCCTTCGGGGCACCTTCTCCCATAGGGAGAAGGGAACAACAGCAAATGACAGTGGGTCGGGTACCGAGCCCCTCTCCCTCCGGGAGAGGGGTTGGGGTGAGGGTAGGGCGAAGCCTTGTGCAACCGGACGTGGCGGGGGCTTCGCTCCTGCCCTCATCCGTCCCTTCGGGGCACCTTCTCCCATAAGGAGAAGGGAACAACGGCAACAGCGCTGCCTGTCGTGGTTCGTTGACTGGCGCCGGGCGTCACACGGCCGGACAGTCGCGGATCAGCGCTCCGCGTCGCCGGCCAGCGCCACCTTGTCGCCGTCCTTCAGGGTCGGCGGCGGATTCACCACCACCGTCTGTCCCGCCGACAGGCCCGACAGTACCTGCCGGTCCTTGCCCATCTCCATTCCGGTCTTCAGCACCTGCGCCTGCACCGTGTCGTCGCCGCCGACCACGAACGCCACCGCGTCCTGCCCGCGCTGCACGATCGCCGTCGCCGGCACGCGCACGCCCTCGGGCTGCTTCGCGTCGGCCGCGGCCGGCTTTTCCAGGAAGCTCACCCGCACGCCCATCTCCGGCACGATGCGCGGGTCCTTCACCTTCAGCGCCACGCGCACCTTCACCGTGGCCTTGCCGCGGTCGGCGGTGGGGATGATCGCGATCACCTCGGCCGGGATCTTCCAGTCCGGGTAGGCATTGAGCACCGCTTCCACCGGCATCTTCGGCTGCACGCGGCCAATGTAGGCCTCGCCGACCTCGACCTCGATCTCCAGCGAATCCATGTCGACGATGGTGCCGATGCCGGTGCGGGTGAAGCCGCCGCCGGCCGACAGCGGCGAGACGATCTCGCCCGGCTGGGCGGCCTTGGCGGTGACCACGCCGGCGAACGGCGCGCGTACCACGTTGTTGTCCACGCCCAGGTCGGCGATGGCCAGCGCGTCCTGCGCGACCTTGGCGTTGTGGCGCGCGCTGGCCAGCTGCGCGCGCAGGTTGTCGCGCTGGGCGACGGACTGGTCGTACTGCGAGCGCGACACCAGCTGCCGGCCGACCAGCTGCTGCAGGCGCTGCGCGTCGGCCTCGGCCTGGCGCAGCTGCGCCTGCAGGCCATCGACCTGGCTGCGCGCGGCGTCGAGCTGGGCGGCGTTGAGCGCGCGCTGCGCGTTGGCGTCGATCGGGTCGAGCGTGGCCATGACCTGGCCTTCCTCCACGCGCATGCCCTCCTCGATCATCACCTCGCGCACCTTGCCGGTGATCTTGGCCGAGACCGTGGCCATGCGCCGCGCCACCACGTAGCCGCTGGCGTCGAGTACCGAGGCGCTGGCGTTGTCCTGGCCGATGGCGACCACCGGCGCGGTCTCCACCACTACGGGTTTGGCGCGGCTGAAGAAGGCGCCGGCCACGATCGCCAGCACCAGCGCCAGCAGCAGGCCGAGCACCCACCACAGCCAGCGGCGCGGCGAGGACGGACCGGGCGCCGGCGGTGCCGAACGGTCGATGCGCAGTTCCTTGAGCAGATCGGCAGAGGTATTCATCGGCAACGGGACGGTATCCGTGGGAAGAAGTGACGGAAGGTAACGCAAACCGGCGGGACGGACCCACCGGCGACGGGAACCGATTCTAGGCAGCGCCCGCCCGCGGCGCAGGTGACGGGTGTCACCCGCTTGGCCTGACCGCCCGCACTGCCGGGGATCGCCGCGCATGGATACCTTGGCGCCATTCCCGACAGGAGGCGAGGCGATGGGCGCGAGCGGCGAAGTACTGGCAAGCCTGCGTGGCGTGCACAAGCGGTATGGCGCACTGCAGGCGCTGGCCGGCGTGGACCTGGACCTGCATGCCGGGCAGGTGCTGGCCCTGCTCGGCCCGAACGGCGCCGGCAAGACCACGACCATCGGCCTGCTGCTGGGGCTGCTGCGCGCCGACGCCGGCCAGGTGCGCCTGTTCGGGCGCGACCCACAGCAGGTGGCGGCACGGCGCGGCATCGGGGTGATGCTGCAGGACGCGGCGCTGCCGCCGACGTTGCAGGTCGGCGAGCTGCTGCGGCTGACCGCCAGTTATTACCCGGCACCGCGCCCGCTGGCCGAAAGCGCGGCACTGGCCGGGGTCGAGGACCTGCTCGAGCGTCCCTACGGCAAGCTGTCCGGCGGCCAGCAGCGGCGCGTGCAGTTCGCCCTCGCCCTGTGCGGCCGTCCACGCCTGCTGTTCCTGGACGAACCCACCGTCGGCCTCGACCTGCCGGCGCGGCAGCGGTTGTGGGCCACCGTCCGCGCGCTGGCCGGCGAAGGCGTGGCGGTGGTGCTGACCACGCATTACCTGGAGGAGGCCGGGCACCTGGCCGACCGCGTCTGCGTGCTGATGCGCGGGCGCATCGTCAGCGACGGCAGCGTCGATGCGCTGCGCGCGCGGGTGGCGGCGCGCAGCATCCGCTGCGTCTCCACGCTGGACGCCGATGCCGTGGCGGCCTGGCCCGGTGTACGCCAGGCGCAGCGCGAAGGCGCGCGGCTGGAGGTGTCCAGCGACCAGGCGGAAGCGGTGGTGCGGCGCCTGCTCGAGGCCGATCCGGCGCTGTCGGGCCTGGAAGTGCAGGCCGCCGGGCTGGACGAAGCGTTCTGCGACCTGACCCGCGACGACAGCGTCGCTTCTTCCGATCTGCGCGAGGCCGCCTGATGAACGCCCTGCACCCTTCCTGCTCCGCCGCGCAGGCGCCGATGCCGCGCCGCCGCGTGCTCGCCGCCTACCTGCAGGAGACGCGCGCCGAATGCCTGCGCTACCTGCGCAGCCCGTCGTTCCTGCTGCCGACGCTGCTGTTCCCGGCGGTGTTCTTCCTGATGTTCGGCGTGGTGCTGGCCGGGCACAGTTCACCGGAGGCGCCGCGCTTCCTGCTGGCGTCCTATTCCACCTTCGGGGTGATGGCGCCGGGCCTGTTCGGCTTCGGCATGTCGCTGGCGCTGGAGCGCGACAACGGCCTGCTCACCCTCAAGCGCGCGCTGCCGATGCCGCCGGCCGCGTATCTGGTCGGCAAGATGGCGATGGCGATGCTGATGGCCGCGCTGATCACCGCCTTGCTGCAGACGCTGGGACTGACGCTGGCGCACGTGCAGTTGCAGGCGACGCAGATGCTGCAGCTGGCGCTGGTCTGCATCGCCGGCGCGGTCCCGTTCTGCGCGCTGGGCCTGCTGCTGGGCACGCTGGTGAAGGGCCAGGGCGCGCCGGCCATGGTCAACCTGCTGTACCTGCCGATGGCCTTCCTGTCCGGGCTGTGGTTCCCGCTGCAGATGCTGCCGCCGCTGGTGCGCGCGCAGGCGCCGCTGTGGCCGAGCTACCACCTCAATGCGCTGGCGCAGTCGGCGGTCGGCTTCGATACCGGCAGAGCCTGGCCGCACCTGCTGTGGCTGGCCGCATTCACCCTGGTCGCCCTGGCCATCGCCGTGCGCCGCCTGCGCCGGCATGGCTGATGGCATCATCGACGCCTGCGCGACAGGAACCACCCCGTGAACCACCGTCACCTTCCCGCCTGGCTGAAGCCCGCTTCCGACTCGTTGGTGGCCGACAACATCAAGCTCGGCAAATGGCCGTGGATCGACGCCGTGCACCTGCTGTGGACGGTCTGGGTGTTCCTCACCCCGATGTTCGGCGACGGCTTCACCCTGCGCTGGGTGCTGATCACGCTGTGGTCGTACCCGCTGTTCGTCCTGCTCTACGTGATGAACCTGGTGGCGTCGCGGCGCAATGCGCCGGTCTTCGCGCTGGCGATGATCGTGCTGTCGATGGCGCTGCTGCGCAGCTATCCCTCGGGCATGAACTACTTCGTGTTCGGCTGCGTGATGCTGCGCACCAACCGCTGCATCGGCGTGCCCCGCTACCTGCTGGAACTGGTGCTGCTCAACGCCGGCTTCGTCTCGCTGGCGTGGTGGATCGGCTATCCGTGGCAGGTCGTGGCCTGGATTCCGGCGCTGACGATGGTCATCGGCCTGATCGTCAACGTCGAGCGCACCAGCAGCGAGAAGGACGCGGCGCTGCGACTGTCGCACGAGGAAGTGCGGCGCCTGGCCGCCACCGCCGAGCGCGAGCGCATCGGCCGCGACCTGCACGACCTGCTCGGGCACACGCTGTCGCTGATCACGCTGAAGATGGAACTGTCGCGCAAGCTGTTCGAGCGCGACCCGGCGCGTTCGCAGCGCGAACTGGCCGAGGCCGAGCAGATCGCCCGCGACGCGCTGGCGCAGGTGCGCAGCGCCGTCACCGGGTTCCGCGCCGCCGACCTGGCCGCCGAACTCGCCTCGGCGCACCTGCTGCTGGAGTCCTCGCGCGTGCACCTGCGCCACGCGCCGCCGCCGCCGATGCCCGGCTGGATCGAATGCGGGCTGGCGATGGTGCTGCGCGAGGCGGCCACCAACATCGCCCGCCATGCGCAGGCCAGCGAGGCGCTGATCGCGCTGCGGGTCGATGCCGGGGCGGTGGTGCTGGAAGTGGCCGACGACGGCCGCGGCGGCGTCTCCGCCAACGGCAACGGCCTGGCCGGCATGCGCGAGCGGGTGGCGGCGCTGGGCGGTACCCTGCGGATCGATTCGCCGCGCGGCGGCGGCACCCGGCTGACGGTGACGGTGCCGCTGGGCGAGGGAAAGGCCGCCATCGCTTCCGCCGCGCCCGATCCCGGCCTGCCGGCGGTGGAGGCGCGCGCATGATCCGCATCCTGCTGGCCGAGGACCAGGCGATGGTGCGCGGCGCCCTGTCGGCGCTGCTGAACCTGGAGGCCGACATCGAGGTGGTCGGCACCGCCGCCGACGGCGAGATCGCATGGCGCGAGCTGCAACGGCTTGCGCCCGACGTGCTGGTCACCGACATCGAGATGCCCGGCCTGACCGGGCTGGAACTGGCCCAGCGCGTGCAGCGCCATGGGCTGGCGGCGAAGGTGGTGATCGTCACCACCTTCGCCCGCACCGGCTTCCTGCGCCGCGCGCTGGATGCCGGCGTGCAGGGCTACCTGCTCAAGGACGCGCCGGCCGAGAAACTGGCCGAGGCGCTGCGCCAGGTGCAGCACGGCGGCCGCGCCATCGATCCGCAGCTGGCGGTGGAGGCCTGGTCCGAGGCCGATCCGCTCAACGACCGCGAACGGCAGGTGCTGCGCCTGGCCGGCGAAGGCCGCTCGGCCAACGAGATCGCCGAGCAGCTCGGCCTGTCGCACGGCACCGTGCGCAACTACCTGTCCGAATGCATCGGCAAGCTCGGCGTCGCCAACCGCATCGAGGCGCACCGGCTGGCGCGGCAGAAGGGCTGGCTGTAGCGCGCCGTCACGGCTGTTCGCGGCGTGGCGGCCGGCCGCGCGCCATGCTGGAAAACACGCCGTCGCGGCGTACCCAGGCATGGAACAGCGCCGCCGACAGGTGCGCCAGCACGGTGGCGAACAGCAGCCGCGCCAGCCAGCCGTGCGCATCGCGCAGCCACGCATACAGCACCGGATCGTGCGGCGCGATCGCCGGCAGCTGGAAGCGGCCGATCATCGCGACCGGGTAGCCGCCGGCCGAGAGCATCGCCCAGCCGATCAGCGGCATCGCCAGCATCAGCGCGTACAGCAGCCAGTGCGATGCATGCGCCGCCTGCACCTGCCAACGCGGCAGGTCGGCCGGCAGCGACGGCGGGCGGTGGCGCAGGCGATGTGCCAGCCGTACCACCGCCAGCAGCAGGATCGCGATGCCGAGCGGGCGGTGCAGGTCGATCAGCCACGGCCGCTGCGATACTGAGGCGACCATCGTCACCCCGATGAACAGCATCGCCACGATCAATACCGCCATCAGCCAGTGCAGCACGCGTGCGCGCAGGTCGAACGAGCCGGGAGCGTTCATTGCGCGCCTCCGCGGCCGCTGGCTTCCGGCGCCTGGCCGCGGGCGATCTCGCGCTCGCGGCGGTTGAACGACTGCGAATACACCGCCGAGCGCGCGGCCAGGATCGGATCGTCCGAGGCGGCGATGCCGGTGGGCAGGATCAGCGGATCGTAGTTGACGTCGCGGCAGGCGCCGTCGGCCTGCGGTTCGGCGCCGGTCAGCTCCAGCGTGCCGGCCAGCACCTGCTCGCGCTGCTGCTCCGGCCACGGTTGCGCGGGATCGTCCACCGGGTCGCCCGGCGCGGCCACGGTCAGCACCAGGTCCCAGCGCAGCAGGCCCTGCGCCAGCCGCGCCTGCAGGTCCTCGGCGAGGAAGTCGGCATCAGCCTGCTCGCGCTGGTGCGCGTCCAGCGGCTCGAACGCGGCCTGCGGGCGCATCGACCAGCGCACGTGGCGCACGCGGCCGTCGGCGGCGATGAAGCGGAAGGCGTTGACGCTGTTGTAGCGGGTGTTGGCCCAGCTGTTGGACCACGGCGCGCTGGCGGCCCATTGCTGGAACCTGCGTGCCTGCGGATGGTGTTCGAGGAAGGCGGCCATCCTCGCCGGGTCGGGCTTGCCGGTGGCCGGGTCCGGGCGCGCGGCGAGCGTCTGCGCCTGGAAGCCGGCCGGGGTGGACACCGCGAAGAACGGGAAGCTGTTCATCGCCGTGCGCCATTGCTGGCCGTCGTCGCTGCGCAGCAGCAGCGCCATGCTGCGCACGCGTGCCTTGGCGTCGGCCGCATGCGGGTCGCCGCCGGCGATCGACAGCCGCCCCAGCACCGGCACCGCCGGCTGCGCGAACACGCGCGCGCTGGACAGCGCCGCGCCCGCGCCGTTGCCATGGAACACGCCCTCCACGCACACGCCCTTGCTGTGCGCGCGGCGGAAACCGGGATGTGGCGGGCCGCCGCCCTCGATCGCGTCGATCATGCGCTGCGCGGTCAGGCGTCCGCCGGCGGGATGGCCGGCGCTCCAGACGAAGGCCGCGGCGGCAACGGCGACGATTGCGCCGATGCCGGCCAATGGCAGCGCATGCCGCCTGAACGAAACCGGCAGGGGCGGCCTCGGGTCGGAAGAGAGGGAGGACATGCGGACTCCTTGCGATGGCGGGGATGCAGGTGGGACGCATGGCCGGCGCGTTTATTCCATGCCGGTGGCCGGAATGCGCCGCTACGACAGGTGCCGGAGAAAAAATCGGAGGAGACGGGAATAATCGCCGTGCCGGTTCGTCCTACCGGTGACTTTCCCGACCCGGCCCCTCGATGGATGCCTGCGACGAAGAACGCCTGACCGAGCTGCTGCCGCGACTGCGGCGCTTCGCCCGTTCGCTGGCCGGCGATGCCGCCGGCGCCGACGACCTGGTGCAGGCCACGCTGGAGCGCGCGCTGCGGCACTGGCACGGCCGCCGTGCGGACGACGCGCTGCAGCCGTGGCTGTTCGCCATCCTGTACCGCCAGTTCGTGGACGACAGCCGTCGCGCCAGGCGCTGGCAGCGGGTGCTGGCGCTGTTCGCGCCGCAGCAGGAGGGTCTGGCGCCCTCGGCCGAGCGCGTCCACGACGGCCGCGCGCAGCTGGCCGCGTTCGCGCGGCTGCCGGCCGAGCAGCGCGCCTTGCTGCTGCTGGTCGCGGTGGAAGGCTTCAGCTACCGCGAAGCCGCCGATACCCTCGGTCTGCCGCTGGGCACGGTGATGTCGCGGTTGTCGCGCGCGCGCGACCGGCTGCGCGCGCTGGACGAAGGCCAGGGCGGGGCAACGCCCGCATTGCGGATACTCAAATGAACCGACCCCACGACGACGAACTGCATGCCCTGGTCGATGGCCGCGTGGACGCGGCGCGTGCGGCCGAGCTGGACGCCTGGCTGCACGCGCATCCCGACCAGGCCGCGCGCGTGGCCGGCTGGAAGCGCAATGCCGAGGCGCTGCGCGCGGAGTGGGCCGGTAGCGCTGCCGCGCCGCTGGATGCGGCCGCGCTGCAACGCGCGCGCCGCCGGCT